>JBHJOO010000334.1:0-2079 GCA_050329675.1 Balneolaceae bacterium | reverse complement strand
TGTCCGGCAAACAAACCGTAAGGGAATCAAGTACTGTTATTCCCGACCCGAAAGAACCCTTTGTAAATTTAACATCTGTCCGGTTACTCGGAAAAGAAATTGAGGCTGAAAACAGGTTTTTCCCTATCACAACATATGACGTTCCCGGTAAAATTGACAGCCTGCAATTTGTATTTCAGGTAACCAATAATGATATGGATGACCCACTCAACATACGAACGAGAGTCATTAAATTTCAATCCGATTCTTCTATTGCACGGCCCATGAACTATAACGATTATAATGTTTCAAGCATGCCTTACAGGGGTATTGATTATAACCGCTATGAGGAAATTGAATCCACTATACGCCGTCTCGATCAGCCTGGAAGTGTATTAATTGAATTTAACTTCGGCCGGTTTCCGCGTGGCAACTATCGTTTTGAAGTTGAAGCCGACAGGAATGAAGAAGAAACCATATTTAAAGCCCGTGACTTCGGAGTAAAGAGTGAAAATTACCCGGCTGTTAAAAGTGCAAGAGAATTGGCTCAGCCTCTCTTTTATCTGATGGGGAATAGAGAGTACGAACGGCTTATGCAAATTCAAAATCCGGATTCATTAAAAGAAGCTATCGACCGTTTCTGGCTGAGCAATGTGAGAAGTGTATCCGATGCCAAAAATGTGATTGCTCTCTATTATGAACGGGTAGAGGAGGCCAATAAACAATTTTCAAATTTTAAAGAAGGCTGGAAGACCGATACGGGTATGATTTACATACTGTTCGGGCCGCCATGGTTTGTTGAAACAAGTATCAACCAAATGTTGTGGTCTTACTCATACGACAGAAGCGATCCCCGTTACAACTACTTTTTTGAACGCCCGAAAATGCCAAATGAATTTTTCCCCTTCAATAATTACCTGCTCGACAGAAACCAGCAGTATTTTAATGTTCAGTACCAGCAAATACAGCGCTGGCTGAGCGGTGACATTTTGAGGAGAGGGATTTAGAATTGAAAACCAATCGGCAAGATGATTGATTATCATCACATAATTATATAATTTTTTCACATTAATCATTTCTTTAAGTAAGCAAAACCACTTTTAACTCCAGTCCACTACATTATGATTTATAATTCTCTGATTAAATCTCTTATTCCTTTCACATTATTCTTAATCCTGTTATTTAATGTTGCCCCCGCCATTCATGCACAGGATGAAGATGCTGTATACCTGGATAGCCAGGAACTTCGTGATTTTCAGTTAACAGGTGTATCAAGGGTTCAGCAAAAAACAAATATAAAAGGCTCACCGTTTTTTAACGAAGAATTTATAGAGGGGTATATTTTAATCAGAAAAAATGTAAGGTCCGGCATATTGCCTCTTCGCTTAAATATTGATAACAATCATCTGCAATATATGGACAGTGATGGAAATACTTTTTTTCTTGATTCAAGTAGAATAAAAGGATTTAACCTGAAAACATCTTCAAACGATGAAATACAGTTCAAGAATGGTTTTGAATCTGATGATTTTGACAAAAATACACTTGTACAGGTTATATATGAGGGCAGAATAACATTACTTGCTCATCACGTAACTACTCTTCATGAAGGATTACAATCGTATGGTTCAGCCACCAAGTTAAATGAATATGTAAACAGTACGATCTACTACATATCAGAATCCGATAATAACTTTAAAAAAATCAGGCTGAGAGAAAGAGATTTTAGAAGATCATTAGATAAAGAATTATACAATTCTCTTTCACTTATTGCGGAGAAACACAATTTAAAGTATAATAATGATCGAGATATAGCTCAAATGTTTCGTTTACTGGAGGATGGAGAAAATTTATAACTAAGCAGGTGAGGTAACCAGCGGATGAATTGAAGCGATTTATCTTAAGTTCCGCTAAATCACACTATAGTTGATGTGAGTAAGTATAAAATTTCTTGAAAAACGACGACTAAATTGAAAGCAAGGACATTACCCGGCCGATAACTATCGTATCTGCGGCACTTATTGTTGATTGCCGCTCCCTTTGAGGCTGTCCAAAAAGTATAGTTGGCTGCAGCTCAATTTGAATTGTTTAGTTTAATTT
>JBHJOO010000605.1:0-2540 GCA_050329675.1 Balneolaceae bacterium | reverse complement strand
AATGATTGATTTTCTTTTTTTCAGTGATGTTTCTGCTAATTTTTTTATGGATGGATTCATATTTTATGTTAAACCTGTAGTGAGTATATAATCTTAATTTTAAAAAAGATGGCGGATATTACCGAATCGGATTTTAATGAGTGGATCAATGATGTTGAATTTCTTGTCAATGTACTAAAAGAAAGTTTTGAAAGTACGGATGTTTCCTACTATGTCGATGAGTTTAATGAAATACTATATATCGAACTTGAAGGACTTGCCGGGTACAGTAATCAGGAAATATCAGAAATAGCAGCTCCTGTTCTGGACGAACTGGATCTGGATTTTGAAGATATCATTCTTTTGCCAATGTAATACTATGATCTGTTTACTTAACAACTAAACCGAATATGAAAAGAAAACCAATCATCGGAATTATGGGGCCGGGGGATCCGAATTCGGACAAAGCCCTTAAAACTGCATTTGAACTTGGCCGGCATATCGCTAAAAATGACTGGATCCTTTTAACCGGCGGGCGATTTGCCGGTGTTATGAATGAAGCATCGAAAGGAGCAGCATCTGAAAATGGAATAATCATTGGCATATTACCCGGATCTGACCTTTCACAGATGTCACCCCATGTAACGATACCCATCAGAACCGGAATGGGGCATGCAAGAAATGCCATAAATGTACTATCTTCCGATATAGTAATTGTTTGTGGATTTGGTGCCGGAACAGTTTCTGAAGCTTCTTTGTCACTCAAAATGAATAAACCTACCGGGTTTATCTGTATGAGTGACTCTGATTTCTCTCTCTTCAGGAGGCTATCAGACAAAGCCGAATTTTTTAATAACAATACTAAAGAAATAATGGAATGGACAATTAAAATGGTAAGATTAAAAAAAATCATTTGATTTTTATTTAATAAACTATTTTATTAATACTAATTATATAAAGTAAGATATGAGAAAATCACTCACACCACTTGGCGAAACAGAAATGGAAATCCTGCATCACATATGGGCTCTTGGTGAAGCTTCCGTGGCAGAAGTACAGGAAAAAATTCTTCAGGACAGGAAAGTAGCTTATACAACTGTTATGACTGTAATGAAAAACCTGGCTGATAAAGGTTATTTAAAATATAAAAAAAAGGGGCTTGCATATATTTACAGCCCTGCAAAACAACCGGATGATGTTCGCTTTTTCCTTATAAACCGTTTAATTGACAAGGTATTTCACGGTTCATCTTCTGCACTTGTGCAGACATTGATTAAAAGTGAAAATCTGAGCAAAAAAGAAAAAGAGAATATCCGAAAAACAATTGATGAAATGGAGGAGTAAGTAATGATTGAGCTTGCAGAATTCAGTGGTCAGGTAACAGCTGTTTTACAGGTTATTTGGATTCCGCTCCTGATATGGACACTCTTTGCATTCATTCTGCAAATTGTACTCAAATATACGGAGAATCTGCATGCTCATATTCATTACCATATCAGGCTTGCCCTTCTGCTGGCTTTGCCTGCCGGTTTGATCACAGCCGGCCTGTTTGAACTTTCAGGCTGGCTGCAATATCAATCTGCAGATGAAGCGGCCACTTACAAACTCTTTATAATACAAACCCCGCTGGAACTTACTGTTACAGCTTCAGAGTATGAAAATACAAACTTATTCAATACAGCTAACCTTCTTGTTTTCGGAACTCTGATTTTGATCACCGGTTCAGTTTTTTTAATAACCGGTTACATTTATAGCCGCTACTTGCTCAACAGATTAACGGCTTCCTGCAGTTTAAAGAGTATACACTCATTTCGTGCTGTTGATATCAAGAACAAAAGGCTTGGCACTCTATCCACACATTCAGTTAAACTGGCAATTACAGAGATGCCCGTCATTCCTTTCACATATGGATTTAAAAATCCGATTATTGTGCTGCCGAAATTCCTGCTGCAGGATGAAGAGAGTTTAAACATGGTACTCCGCCATGAACTGATGCATATCAGGCATAATGATTATTTGCTTCATCATGTTTTGGTAATAATCCGTGCATTATTTTGGTTTCATCCTCTTGTACACCTGCTTTTTCGCGAAATTATTGACTACAGAGAAATTCGAATTGACAGCCATGTTCTCGAAGACAATGAGATTTCAAAAAAAAGATATGCTTCTCTTCTTCTCGAACTGCTGCCATTTCAAAATTTCGAAAAATCTGCAGCAATATACATGGCACGTGAATCATCCAATCTTAAAAAACGAATCAACATGATTAAAATGAACAACTTCAGGAAAATTCCCAAAAAAACAAGTTTAACAGCTTTCGCTTCCATATTGATTCTTTTTTCACTTTTTATGGCTTGCACCGATCTGCAGAATCATAACATACTGGATGACGAAGATATCAATATGATGGCTGACTTTGATGTTCAGGGAGATCGGGGGCATCATGAAATCATTCTGTTTATGAGTAGTCCTGATCAGAGAGAAAGAAACAATGAAAAGTTGCAGCAACTGAATCAAATTCATCCTGATGATATTCTTTCCATTGATGTTTATAAAGATGA
>JBHJOO010000590.1:0-3125 GCA_050329675.1 Balneolaceae bacterium | reverse complement strand
TATTCATTATGCACTCTTTAGCATGTGATTACTGTAAATCCATTGATAATAAGAATTTTTATGATACATTCCTGACGCTCAAAACTTATTTTCTAAATGATATAGTCATTAACTCAATGAGACCCCGCCCGGACTTCCCGATGAAAGCGATCGGGATAAACTTCTCGTCCGGGTCTAAATAAATAAATTCATTGAAATGAACTGCCAATAGAGAATTTCAAAAAGTGATTGAGACCCCGCCCGGACTCGAACCGGGATTTAGAGCTTAGGAGGCTCTCGTTCTATCCTGTTGAACTACAGGGTCTTTTTGTAACCTTTTTCAGGTTGTTCGAATTTAAAGAAACATAAGGTAAGGTTTTTTAAAAAAGAGTGAAACAACGGGAATAGAGTAACGTAATATTTCGTTAGCCTTAAATCAGAAGTAAGTTTTGCCAAACAGAATCGAGAATTTATTCATGTCTCTTAAGATAAAAACATTCATCCTTCTCTTACTTTTATTTCCGGTTACACTTTCGGCTCAGCAAACGATAAGAGGTATTGTTCTCGATGCAGAATCAAACGAGCCATTACCCTCTGCAAATATTCTTATAGAAGACAGCTATACAGGTACTATTACAAACAGAGAAGGTGAATTTATTCTGTCGATTGAAAAACTGCCCGCAACACTGATATTCAGATATATCGGATATCAAACAGAAACAGTTCGCATTACAGAATTTGATTCCGAAAACCTTGAGGTAAAACTGAAACCTGCTGTGGTTGAAATGGATGAAATAGTGGTAACCGAAAAAGATCCCGGCCTCTCTATCATGGAACTTGTAATTGAAAGGAAAAAAATCTGGAGAGAAGAGTTGAAAACCTATCAGGCCAATGCATACACCCGCCAAAGCCTTGAAAATGATACGTCTATCGTTTCGATCACAGAAAGCGTATCTGAAGTGTTTTGGGATAGGGAAAAAGGCCACAGGGAGATCATCAAATCCAGAAGTCAAACCTCCAATATAGCTGAAAACCAAAATTTTGCCGGGGTCAATTACCTCCCCAATTTTTATGATGATAATATTGAAATAGCGGGATTTAACCTGGTGGGAGTCACACATACGGATGCGTTAAAATTTTATGATTTTAAATTGCTGGATGTTTTGAAAATGGATGACAAACTGGTTTATGAAATTGAGGTCACTCCAAAAAGAAAATTACAGCCCACATTTGAAGGTACAGTATATGTTCTGGATCAGGAATATGCACTTATTGAGGTAAAACTGAAGCCAAACCGGGTCGTAAATTTCCCGCCGCCGGTTCAGGATTTTAATCTTTCGTATGAGCAACAGTTTAACAACTTTGGAGGAGATGCCTGGCTGCCTGTAGATATGCGAATAAAGGGCGATGTTCTGATTTCCATGATCGGATTGCGTTTTCCGTCTATTCGTTTCAACCTGATGTCAGCGATATCCGGCTATAAAATCAACACGGAGCTACCGGATACACTCTATCAAAAAAAGAGCGTTTTCAGTGTAGATACTCTTTCGGTGCAAAGTGATTCGCTTATTCAAATATCACGGCTAGAAAATATTCCGCTTACAAAAGATGAGGAAGCTGCTTATGCCGAAATTGACAGTACTCAAACTCTGAAAAAGGCGTTCAGGCCAAGTGGTTTTCTGGCAGATATGGTAATGGACGATGATAATGAGAGTGGCAGCAATCTGTTTTCGGGAAATTTTGGAAATGTAATACCGGATGGATTTGCATTGAAATTACACTTTAACAGGGCCGATGGGTTTCATCTGGGCGGCAGATATGAAAGAAAAATTGAAGGTTTTAATGCCAGAGGATTTATAGGTTTTAATACAAATTCTGATTTTTTGGATTATGGAGGCAGCTCATCAAGACAGATCATTCGAAGCAACTCACTTTCCGTTTCAGTGTTTGGAAACTACAGCGTTGAAACAAATTCACGATACGGTTCGCTGCTCTACACGAACATCACGAATAGTTTCACTTCCTTTTTTGGCGCGCGTGATTATTTCGATTATTTCAGATCAGAGCAATTTACATTGGGTGCAGGGATAAAATTACATAAACAGGATTTGAACACGAACATTGCCTATCATACCGACTACCAAAAATCATTTACCGATCCTGATGTATTTGACTACAGCCTGTTCGGTTTTCATGAAACGCGAAGAGTGAATCCGGGAATAGATGATGGCACGCTTCGATCGCTCAGGTTCGATATTGAATGGAATTATGAGAGAAATAATTATGGATTTACAGGCAGAAGACAAGCAGCAATCAGAATGGAACATTCTGATGAGTGGCTGAACAGTGATTTTTCATTTACAACGGGACGCATTGAACTCGATTACAATTTCCGCACGTTTTTCCCAAGGCGATTGTTCGCTAATACGCTGGATGTACACGTGTCTGCCGGCACGTCTTTTGGAACGGCACCATTACAGCGGTTTGGTTCTATTGATGGTTCAGTTGCGGGTTTTACGCCGTTCGGGGTTCTGAAAACCCTCCGCCACTTGCCATACGAAGGTGATGAATACTGGCTGGTTGCAGCAGAACATAATTTCAGGTCCGTTCCTTTTGAATGGCTGGGATTATGGAAATTGGCAGACAGAGGAATGGGAATAATTGTTTTTGGCGGCGCCGGAAAAACAAGGCTGAAAACACGATCAGAAGCCGATATTGTTGAGGAATTTGGTTTTAGGCCGCGTTTGTCAGACGGCATACATACAGAAGCGGGAATCAGCCTGAATAATATATTCAGCATTGCAAGGCTCGATTTTGCCAAACGGCTCGATTCGCCGGGTTTTTTTGTCGGTTTTAGTGTTCCGAGAATATTTTAATACTTAAAACAATGTTCCCAGTTGCAGAGATTATATTCAGGAACCCGTTTTATTTATGGGTTTGCATTAAATTTTATTCCAATATGAGTCTCAGCGATTCCGTAATTCCTGTTTTAACATGCTCACTATCTCTATCAGACGTTACGTATTTCTGATTTATTTCCAGTTCTATGCCAAGGTAATTCTCCGATTGTGTTTTTTTTCTCAGGGTGGTTGTCAGTCCATCTGAAATTCCTTTGTATGGAGCATTCATCCGGACAGTGAAACCGG
>JBHJOO010000540.1:0-4408 GCA_050329675.1 Balneolaceae bacterium | reverse complement strand
AAAATAATTGTGCCTTAAAAAATCCTTGAACACTTTCGGGATTGAAGGTTGTTTTTATGAAGAAACATTCAACTTTAAACATTCAACTTTCAACCTCTCCCTTTCAACATTTTTTTAATTAATTTCCGTATTCGATGATCGTTTCCTCAATCCGGTTATTGGAATCGTAATTTTCAAGATATTCCATAAGTTTACGGGTTTTTTTGGAACGATGCAGTGTTTATACGTACCATAATTTATTTATCAATTCATCATGAGTCTGTAAAAATGCTGACAATCGCCTTGCCATAAGATGAACATTTCGCCGTATCAATATAATGATACCATAATGATTTATGTTTTTTTCCATATAATGAATATATAGATTTTCAAAATCAACTCGATTATGTGTTACCAGTACAGCTTTCGATTTTATAGCATATTCCAATTGGGCTTCATCACTATGACCCAGCATATTACTCTCCTGCGTTGTTTCCACTGAGATATTTCTCGCTCTAAGTAATGCCACCAATAAACCATGAACGTCTTCATCAAGATAAAGCTTTGCCACTTTGACTTTCCGGTACTTTATTGTCTGATATAAATTTTTCTACCTCCTTCATATTATCCTGGTAATAAGCCAGTGCTTCAAATATCTGCGACAATTTCAAATGGGAATAAATGGTGATTATTTCCTCCGGAGCAGAGCCAAGTTTCCATTGCTCAACGATATCTCTTACGCTAATGCGGGTTCCATTTATAACAGGTTCCTTATTACCGGTTTTTTTTACGATGTATCTGTAAGAGGTTTTCGTACCCATTTGTATTACTCGTTATGAACACTGCTGATTAGAAGGAAATTTAAGTTATATTATTTAAAAATATAATACATCTGATAAAGACAAGAAAATATTTTATTGCCGGTTGCAGCTGACTGACCACGGGGGTTTGGGAGTTTTATTCTTTATTCTCGGACAAAGGAGTGTTAGGGTTGAAGGTCTTTTTCGGGTTGAAGAGCCTGTCCCGAACACTTTCAAGGATTTTTAGCATGGAGTTTATTTTAGTCATTTAAACCGGAAATCAAGTTTAAAGTCAAACAGCCAGGGGATTTTAGGGCACACTCCTTCCGAGGCAAGGATCTGTGGCAGGTTTTGGTAGTGCCGGGCAAGATTGAGCTGGTGATGATCCCGGTAAAAGGTGACAATGATCGTGTCATCTTTCACGCGCAAATCTCCCTCCATATTGGTCAGTACCTGCTCGGCCAGATGCCGTGCGGTCCACTGCCGGCAGGGAGCAGGCAGGCGGGACCGCAGCTGATGGGTGGCCGCCTGAGCCAGCAGGGCAAGAGAGCCTTTGCCATATCGGATATTCAAATTAAAGGTGGACGCCCGGTTCCAGCCCATGTCTCCCTCGAAATTAAAAAACTCCTCAATCCCCCATCGCTTTGGATACAGAGTGCTAAGCAGGTCTTTTGCAGGCAGCACAGAGCTCGTCAGGAACGCTTTGTAGGTGTATGAGCCGGGGATTTCTCCCTCGCGCTGAACAAGCAGTCGCAGGGTGGGGCCGCCCCCTTCAAATTGATAGGTGGTCTCCCCAAGGGCGTAGCCTGCCCACAGCGGGGTGTAATCGAGCCGGGGAAACTGTTGGGTAATTTTTTTGATCGATGGGGCCGCCATCAGAATATCCAGGCCTGGATCGCCGGTAAAAGTGGCAGCCAGCTCTTTGGTGAAATGCTCTTTATCGGCAAGCAGGAGCGCGGGGCCGACCCCGCCGCGGACCAGCAGCTCCAGAAGTTGCCGGGTGGCATGGCTGCAGCTTTTCCCGCTCGAGCCCATCGTAAAGGCCAGCGGCTGCCGGCTGGTGATGTCGGTGCAGAAAAACGTCTGAAGCATCTTTTGTGAGGGTTGGTCGGGCTTTTTTTTCTTAGCCGGCATGCGACGACGGCTCGCCGAAACCATGCGGTGAGGATCCATGGCCAGCACCTGCGGGCTGTGGTAGTGCCCGGCCAGGGTGCGAAGCTGCAGCAGGGCGACCTGCAGCTCCTCATAGTCGGCCATGCTGTGCCCGTCCAGCAGCTGATGCACACTATGATCACTGGCCAGTACCGACAAGCCGGCCGCCAGAGAAAACCCCTGATTGCACAAGGAGCCTTTGCGGCGAAGCCGGTCAACGCATACGGCCGCCTCCCCGACCATTTGCAGGGCAATGCGGGGGTCCATCGCCCGCCTGGCAAAGGTACCTGAAAGTAAATCCCAAGCGCCCAGCCGCAACAGCTCCGGAATCAGCAGCCACAGCCCAAGGTGCGTGCCCGAAAGCTTGCCGGCCAGAATCTCCCGGAC
Organism: Balneolaceae bacterium; assembly: GCA_050329675.1. Classification (GTDB taxonomy): domain Bacteria; phylum Bacteroidota; class Rhodothermia; order Balneolales; family Balneolaceae; genus CAYVBJ01. The sequence continues at coordinate 2,090 of JBHJOO010000540.1, read as the reverse complement.
GACCCGCTCGTTGCTTTGCGGGGTAATCGTAATGGTTTTTTTGCGCCGCTTGGTCGATTGAATCTCAAGCTCGGCAGATTCATCCTGATCCGGATTTAACTCATGGAGTTTTTTTTTGAAGCCCATATTCGGTAATGGTACGCTCCACACTGCGAACGCTTACCTGGACCCCGGTCTGCCGCAGCTTTTGGGCAATCACCTCAGCGCTGGCCTTGGGATCCAAAAATCGCTGGCGAATAATCTGGCTAATGACTTTCTCATTGCGAACATGATTGAATTTGGGACCACGCTTGCGATCGATTAGCGCATCAATGCCGCGCTGCTTAAACTCCTTGAGCAGCTGGTGGTAGCGCTGTTCGCTGTAGCCATACTTTTGGATGCTCGCCTGAATGCCAATACCATAGGTGCCTTCAATGAGCATCATGAGCTTTCGCAGGGTCTTATCGTTGGTAGAGATATTCAACTTAGTTAAGTCCAGGTCGTTCAATGTGTGAGTGGCCATAAGGGAAAGGGGTTGGTTACTATAATAAATTATGGCGGTAATATACTTACCTGATTCGAGATTAGCTAACACAAAAGTTCTTTATAGCCAATGAAAAAAGAAGAGCGGAAGAGGAGCGAAATCAATACCGTCATATATTATTATAGCTAAAATCGAAATAATAGTACGTCAGACCTCAGAACCTGACAAATGGATAAAATAATTGTGCCTTAAAAAATCCTTGAACACTTTCGGGATTGAAGGTTGTTTTTATGAAGAAACATTCAACTTTAAACATTCAACTTTAAACTTCTATTCTTTTGCATTCCCGTGCCTACTGCCTACTCCGCCTACCCCGACAGAGTTATAAACATGCTCTTGGTCAATTTTCTCGCTGTCGGGATTTCGCTCCGCTCAACTGCCTTTTTAAAAGCTGATGGCAGAAGATTAGTGCCCGTTTGTATCAAACCGAATCATCTGCAGGGCAGTTGCTGCAACAACTTTCATATCCAGCAGCAGTGACTTTTTTTGCGTATAGATCAAATCAAGATCTGTTCTTTTGCGCATGAGGGCTTCATCGAGCGTCCCGCCCCGATAGCCTTTTACCTGCGCATACCCTGTTATACCCGGTTTTACGGCATAACGATAGTAAAAATCATCAAAAATCGTGTTCCAATGTGCACATTCCTGAACCGGATACGGCCGAGGGCCCACGATGCTCATATCCCCTTTCAGCACATTAATAATCTGCGGAAGCTCATCCAGGTTGGATCTTCTTAAAAACTGGCCAAACCGGTAAACTCTCATATCTCCCTTATATGTGATATCCGGTTTACCGTTTTGCTGCTTTTTGGTAACCTGGCTCATGGTCCGGAACTTATAGCAAATAAACGGGTGCCCGTTTAAACCGGTTCGTTTTTGTTTAAAAATAATTGGTCCGCGTGAAGAAATTTTAATCCCGGCAGCTATAAAAGGAAATAGTAATGAGAAGAATAATAAAGCCACGGATGCAAGCAGAACGTCAAACAGGCGTTTTGCAGAATATTGTCTGTGAGCCATCTCCATAAATTGAGACGGCAAATAGATTTGGCTTGAATTTTTTAACCTTCGCTCAATATGAACTTCTTTGAAAATCCGTTCCCTGACGGAAATAGTATTAACAGGCTGATTCATAACCGGCTGAATTAGTAGTGATATTTAATTAAGTGACTTGAGCAATGCTGAAGATGCTTACTCCGTTTGACGCAATGTACCCTCTAATCATTCTTTAGAGTGCATGAACGAACGAATATATTAATAAATTAATGTAAAATCATTATTTTTTAGCTGAAACCCCTAAATATAATTCAAGGGCCAAGCTGAAACTGACGTCTGTTAGTGATACACACCAAACAGGTTCTGCACCTAATGCATATTTCAAGAGTTCAGTGAATGGAAAATGTTACAGTTTTATTTAGCCTTGGGTGGGTTGAGTATTGTTTTTCAAATCGGAAGTTACCTGATCCGGGTAATTCATAATTCATCGGGATGAACCAGGGTAAGCCTGACCAGGGTTCTTTGCCGCATCCCCTCGGTTTTGCTGGCTGCCTTTTCTGAATCATCGCCTCGG
>JBHJOO010000153.1:0-2104 GCA_050329675.1 Balneolaceae bacterium | reverse complement strand
GAATTGGAATTGGCAGCCCATTGCTGGTATTATTCAGGTTATTTACCACAGATTCACACAGATTAATGCACGGATTCACACAGAAGAGAATCAAAATGCCGTTCGGGTCATTAAAAATTTCAGATTTGGAAAATGTATCCGTTTGCAGAAGTATCTCATTTCAAATCATTGTTGCTTTGATAACTTATTTAAACACTTCGACCTCCATATATCTTTTTCATTGCAGCATAAAAAAACTCCTCCTCTCAAACCGGCTCTGCTTAAACCAATAAAAACAGAGCCGGTATTTGAGCAGAAAGGAGGAGCGTGGTTCCAGCCAGCGATACGAAATCCCGTGATTTTACCATGATCACGGGTTTGAGGTCTTCCTGTTAGGAAAGATTCTTTATGTTGCTACCTTTTTTTTATATCCATTGTAGTTGTTTTCCGTTTTATTGAGGTTTTGCATAATGATTTCTCCCATTTCATGGGTACCGACAAGTATTTCATCTTTCGGGTTCGTAAAGATATCTGCGGTTCGGAATCCACTGGAAAGCACTTTTTCGATGGCATTTTCAATGCTTTGTGCAGCTTTTTCCAATTTAAGGGAATGGCGGCATAACATGGCTGCTGAAGCAATGGCAGCGAGCGGGTTTGCCTTATCCTCTCCTGCAATATCCGGAGCGGAACCATGTACCGGTTCGTACAGGCCAATTCCCTCACCAATACTGGCCGACGGCAGCATACCGATTGAGCCAGTGAGCATGGCTGCTTCATCGCTTAAGATATCACCAAATAAATTACCTGTGAGTATTACATCAAACTGTTTTGGATTCCGGATAAGCTGCATGGCACAGTTGTCAACAAGCATATGATTCAACTCAACGGTATTCCAGTCACGGCTCACTTCTGAAACAGTTTTGCGCCACAATCGGGAACAATCCAGAATGTTTGATTTATCTACAGAACAAACATTGCGCTTTCTTTGCTCGGCCGCCAAAAACGCTTTTTCCGCAACCCGTATTATTTCAGATTTTGAGTAAGTCATGGTGTCCGTAGCAATCGTATCACCGTTTTCCTCTTTTGTATTACGCGGTTCACCGAAATAAATACCTCCGGTTAATTCACGAATAATTAAAATGTCCGTCCCCTCAATAACATCAGGCCTCAAAGTCGATGCATGCAATAACTGGCTGTAAACTTTTATTGGCCTCAGGTTGGCAAATACACCCAGTTCTTTTCTGAGTTTCAGCAAAGCCGCCTCCGGGCGTTTTTCTTTAGGTACGTTGTCCCATTTTGGCCCGCCAACGGCTCCTAAAAGCACCGCATCCGCCTGCTTACATGCGTTCAGGGTTTGATCGGTGACCGGTTCACCGGAATGATCATAAGCAATTCCACCGAAGAGGTAATTTTCGGCTTCAATATCAAAGCCATGAGATTTGCAGGTTTTTTTAATGACATCAACAGCAATTTTTGTCACCTCTGGCCCGATTCCGTCTCCAGGCAAAACGGCAAGTTTAATTTTATTCATGATGCCACCATCCCCGTTTGTCGTGCATATTTAAAAATACCGCCGGCTTCAACAATTTCGGCTACGCTGCCAAGAGGCCTGATCGGATAACGGCTGTCTTGTGAAAGATTTCGCACTTCCAGCCGTTCAGGATCAATTTCGAGTTCATCACCGGTGCAAACCTCAGAGCTTAAGTCTGCAATACTTTCGTATGGTATCAAAAAACCGCCATCCACAGAGTTTCGATAAAAAATTCGTGCATACGAAGGAGATACAATTGCTCTGATTCCCGCAATTTGAAGAGCTTCCGGAGCATGCTCACGTGAAGAGCCACAACCAAAATTGGGCCCTCCAACAATAATTTTATACTCACTTTCAAAAGCCCCGTCTTTTACCAGCGGGATATTCCCATCCGGCAAACCCGATTCTGAAGCAGGAACCCCGGAAAGAGCATATTTGCCATAGAGCTTTCGCTCTTCCGGATTTTCCAGGCTGTACACCAGATGTGCAGCCGGTATGATCTGATCCGTATCAATATTTTTACCCAGAACAAAGGCTTTTCCTTTTATGATTTTACGTTTGGAAGACATTTTGTTGGTTTTGTGTTAAAATGGT
>JBHJOO010000194.1:0-8966 GCA_050329675.1 Balneolaceae bacterium | reverse complement strand
GGCTCTTACCCCGCCTTTTCACCCTTACCACCGATCCGTCATCCGACGAACCGGGGCGGTTTGTTTTCTGTGGCACTGTCTGTTCCCGCAAAAGTTAATTACAGGACCTTCCTGTTAGGAAGCACGGCGCTCGTTGGTGTTCGGACTTTCCTCCCCGATCTTCAAATTGTCGGAGCGATTACCCGGCAGCATTTCAAATTCCATTACATAACGAAAAAAAGCGGCATCTATTTGATGTCGCTTTCAAAATAACGGATTAACAAGAGATTTAAACTATACTTTCAGATTTTTTTTTGCTTCGTCAAAAAAGGATTGGTCAACAACGATTCGGCCGCTGTTTTCATCAATAATAATTTTATTCTTGCGCCGGACTTCGACCTGAGTCTGAGGGGGAAGAGCCATTCCATGAGCAGCACCCTTATCCATTGCAACAACAGCCATTCCGTTATTCAAACCATCACGAAGTCTATTATAACTTCGGAGATACCTGTCGTCAAGTTCTTTCTCAACTTCTTTTCTTTTTACCAGAAGTTTTTCTTCTTCGTCTTCGGTCCCCGAAATCACTTTATCAAGATTTTTCTTTTTGTTTTCAAACAGTTTTTGAGTATCTGCCAGGTCGCTGTTTTCCTGTTCAAGCTCTGGGTCTATTTCTTCAAGCCTGTTTTCAATTTCTTCAATTCTTGATGTAGCATTTTCAACAAGCTGCTTTTGGGCTTCTATTTCCTTCGTAAGGGCATCATATTCCCGGTTATTCCGAACCGAGAGTTGTTGTTCTTCGTATTTAGCTGTTTTTTCTATCGAAGAATCAATTTCAAGCTTGAGTTTCTCTTTTTCTAAGGTGAGGTTCTGTTTCTCCTCTTCAAGTTTTTTTATTTTTGCCTTGTGCCTTGCTATATCGGTTTCAATGTCAAGAATTTCTTCTGGTAAATCACCTTGCAGTTGTCTCAACTCATCTATGCGGCTGTCTATATATTGTAAATTTGCAAGTTTTTGCAGTACCTCTTCCATAATTGTAATAAGCGATTATTAAATGTTTTTATTTTCTAAATTGGTTACGTAGTATTTAACAGGATTGGTGACACAGCCCGTAGATTGCACGCTAAGATTTTCAAAAGCTTCAGAAAGCTCTTTTCTTATTGCTTCCACAACTGGGAATTCATTCTCATAATGGCCTGTATCAACCAATAAAAAATTTCTCTTTTCAGTAAAAAAATCATGGTATTTAATATCTGCAGTTACAAAAGCATCAGCACCACTGGAAATTGCTTTCTCTTTTAAACCGATCCCTGCCCCGCCACAAACCGCTACTTTCCGAACCATTTCAGCATGTCCCGAAAACCGGAGTGATGGCACATCCAATGCCCTGCAAACGAGGTGTAAGAACTCATCTTTGGCGATTCCGTCGTCGGGATATTCGCCAAGTACACCCATACCAAAATTATTTGACGTGCCTGCCATTGATAAAATCTGAAAACTGCCTTTCTTTAATAATCCTTCTTTTCTCAGGGCGTTTTTCAACTGATCTGCATTGTGCTGATCAATAATCGCTTCAAAGCATTTCAAGCCATCGGTTCTACCGTCAACAGCAAAAAAATAGGCCTCTTCGGCTGAATAGTAGTTGAGCAGTTTTAATACAGATTCCGTATCGGAAGCATCTGTTGTGAGTGTAATCTTTTGACTAATATTATAATTTTGTTCAAGAAACTGAAGATTATCGAGCCCCAGATTATTTGCCAATACAAAGGATACACCATCAAGTGCAGCATCCAGGTTGGTGTGAGCTGATAATAATCCAATATTATTGCTTATCAGCTTATATAGTATACGGCCCTGTTCATTGGTGGGATTGATCCGGCTGATTTTTTCAAAAATAAGCGGGTGGTGTGATACAATAAGTTCACACTTTTTTTCAATAGCTTCTTCCACTACTTCTTCGGTAACATCCAGGCAAACAAGAATTCGGAAAACAGACGCAGAAGGGTTGCCGACAAGAAGTCCGACATTATCATAATTCACTTTTATTCCGGGAGGCGCCCACTGGTGAATAAAATTGGTGATATGCCGGATTTGGGTATTCAAGTGTTATGTGGCCCCCTCACCATGGATTTGAAGCCATTTCTTCACTTGCTGCTTTATCATCAGCCAATTGAAAGTGAAATAATGTAGGTTTATCATAATCTTTTTCACAGATTATAAAAATACGATTATTTTTAGACCATTAAAAACTTTTACTTCTCAATTTTATAAATTTATACAAAGAAATCATTTAAGATCGTTGCGTGTTCAAATACTAAATACACCATTCAATTTTTACAATTATTCAATTTTCTTCTTAGAAAAAATATATGTCCGTTGATATTAAACAGAATTTAAAGGCAATCCGGCAAAAAATAAATGATATATGTGAAAAATCAGGCCGGTTACCCGATGAAATAACCCTCGTTGCGGTTAGTAAAACGAAGCCGGATAGTGATATTTTAATAGCTTTTGAATCCGGCCAATCCCATTTTGGGGAAAATCGTGCTCAGGAACTTCAGGAGAAAATGGACAGAATAAAAGAAGAAGAAATAATCTGGCATTTTATTGGTAATTTGCAGACCAACAAGATAAAGTACATGATTGACAGAGTTGACTGGATCCAATCTGTTCATAAAAAGAAAGCATTAAAGGAAATTGAAAAGCGGGCCTCAAGTATTGAAAGAAATATAAACGTACTGATACAGGTAAATATCAGTAAAGAAGAACAAAAGAGCGGCTGTGATCCTGATGAACTTGGAAAAATTTTAAGTTATGCACAGGATTTAAAATTTACGCACGTTAGAGGCTTGATGGGAATGGCAACTTTTACGGATGATGCAGATAAAGTGAGATCGGAATTTAAACTTTTAAAGGAGATTCGGGATAATCATATTGGTTTTGAAAAGGGTTCTGTTTCTCTTAAAGAGTTATCAATGGGAATGACGAATGATATGGAAATTGCGATTGAAGAAGGTGCAACAATGCTCAGAATCGGATCGGCTATATTCGGTGAACGAAACTATGGATAAATCTATTCGTATTTTACTTTATGTTTTATTCGAAATTCGTTAAATATAGGTATTAAAATAAGAGGTCACTGATATGACATCCTGGATGATTTTTATAATTGTTATCGCAGCCATTATAAGCGGCTTTTTTCTTGAATATAAGAGTAAAGAAAAAAAATTTAAGGGAATAAACAATCAGTATGAGAATGAATTTAATGAGATGAGAACACTGATACAGCAGCTGAAAAAAAGAATTGAAAATCTGGAGGCCATTGCGGCTGTTGAGCCGGATGAATTTAAATCTGCATCAAAAAAATATCAGAAAATAGAGGTTGATGAGAGTGCAAGTGAAAAAGAAAAAAATGAAAGAAAAGTATCGGATTTAGCAAATAAAAAAATGGAGAATTATGATGGGTGAAGAAATAATTATTGTTGCGATTGTTTTTGGAAGTATATTCGGAATTGTGGCTTTGGGTATACTGAGCAGTATTGTAAAGACCTGGATTAAGAATAAAGGAAACAAATCAATTGTGAATGACGAAGAATTTTTGTCAGCTCTGCGGGAATTTAAGCAGAAAACGGATCGACGCCTGGCAAATCTTGAAGCTATCGTCACAAATGAGGAATTTAATCCGGTGAAGTCAGAGAGCGGTAAAAAAGCTGTTACCGCAGATGATCAGAAAAAAGTAAATAAAAAGAAACAATCATCAGTTATTGAGATTGAAGAAAAGGAATCGGATTCTTCATCGAAAACCGGGAATCTTCGAAACGCCCTGAAAGAATAAGTACTACCAATTATCGGAACCAAGCGGACAACTACATTATGAAACTTACAGCACTTGAAATTAAACAACAGTCATTTGAAAAATCACTTCGCGGTTATGATACTGCTGAAGTACATGCATTTTTAAATCTTGTAGCCAGTGAATGGGAACACATGGTAGGAAAAACCCGTGAGCTGGAAATTCAGATTGAGAAAATGAACGAAAAACTGAAACATTACGAGCGTGTTGAACAGGCCCTTCACGAAACCCTGCAAACAGCTAAAGATTCGGCCGATCAAAAATTATCTGGTGCCAGGCAGGAATCTAAAAATATAATCGAAAAAGCTGAAATGGAAGCGGATTCAATTATTAAGGATGCAAGTATGCAGCGTCAGCAAATCCGTCAAAGTATTTTACGGCTGCTCGACAGGCGAAAGGAGATTGTGGGCGGTATCCGTTCCTATTTGGAACTTGCTCAGGAATCTCTACAACAATTCAGCAAGGATGAAGCGTCCTTATTTTCACTTCCCAAAGAAGAGGAGTTTGAAAATACATTGAATCATCATAATGATTATCTAAGCGGCGAAGATTTAAAATCCAAAAGAAAAAGAGAGAGTTCAGAAAGTGTAATGCATCCGGGAACAGAAAATATGGATGATATTTTAGATAATATTGATTAATCACTAAATGTAAAAGATGGCATACAAATCTGTCGAAGACTTCAGAACAAAAAGACAAGAAGCACTAACCTTTATACAGAGCAAAACAGATCTTCGTCCTGAATATCTTTTGATACTTGGAACCGGTCTTGGACAACTGGCTGAAGAAATGGAAATTGAAACGATCATTCCATATGATCAAATTCCAAATTTTCCGATTTCAACCGTGGAAAGCCACGCGGGCAAATTACTATTCGGAACACTTGGAGGCAAGGAAATTGTAGCCATGCAGGGCAGATTTCATTACTATGAGGGCTATAGTATGCAACAGATCGTTTTTCCTGTCCGGGTACTGAAAGCGAATGGCGCCATTACGCTGATTGTTAGTAACGCCTGTGGCGGATTGAATCCGAACTACAGGCGCGGGGATATTATGTTAATTAAGGATCATATCAATATGCTTGGCGATAATCCATTGATTGGGCCAAATGACGATGAGCTTGGCCCGCGTTTTCCGGATATGAGTGAGCCGTACACAGAAAGGCTGGTTGATATTGCTGAAAATGTTGCTCTTGAAGAAGCAATAAAAATGCATCAGGGTGTTTATGTCGCTCTGCCTGGGCCGATGCTTGAAACGAAAGCTGAGTACAGGTTCCTGAGGCAAATCGGTGCGGATGTTGTTGGTATGAGCACGGTTCCGGAAGTTTTATCTGCTGTTCATATGGGTATGGAGGTTCTTGGAATATCGGTAATCACGGATGAATGCTTCCCTGATGCACTTGAAGCAGTAAGTATTGAAGATGTTATTGAAGCAGCAAATATGGCGGAACCAAAAATGACACGGGTAATTATCCGGGTTCTTCAGAAATTATAGCGTGAAAATTCAGGCTGAAAAATATTGAAAATAACAGGTGCCTGTATAGCGATTTTTTTTGTAAATTGTAGTTGTAAATATTCAAATTTTTTGTTTCTATACAAATAAACATTAACACTATTTAGCACTTCACTTACATGAGTTTTGACGGTTTTGATGATGATTTCATTTGGAATGAATACCAATGGGAAAAACACCTCAATGAAATCGAAAAAAAGAGCGAACAATTACGCCGTTTTATAACCTCGGATCCCAAAGGAAATACACCCCGCTGGATGTTGCTTCTTCAGGAAAACGTTGACGAACTCGATGCAGTTGAGGCATTTATTGAAGAAGAGCTGCTTTTGGACGAAGCATATTTTCCGGATGAAGATGAATGGGATGAAGAGGATGATGACGAATTAGATGATGATTTCTTTTTTTATGAAGATGAATTCTCACTATTTGATGATTTTGACTATGAGGATGATGAAGATTTTGAGTATGGTGAAGAATGGAAAAGCCTGAGTGAGGAATTCACTCATTCTGATTATGGATCTATAGAAAACATGTCTCTTTTTAATGATGCCCGCGATTATGCTGTTGATGTTCTGAAATGGGCTGAATATGTATCCCCCAAGCATCACAACAAAGCTTATCATGAATTTATCAATAACATACTCAAGATCGGAGCCAAGCTTGCCGGCGGGTTCTCATTTGGTTTTGAGCAGGATGTGCTGGGTGGCAACATAGCCTATACCAAGAAGGCCTTATATAGTGCTAATGACGGATTAAAAGAATTGCAAAAACTGAAACATGAATCTTACATGACTCCATCTGTCTACAAGCAGTTCCACAGCAGATTATTTGAGCTGAGAAATGATATTGGTGTTTATGTTCAGGAAATGAGAGACCGGTTTGATTTGGGATTAGAATAACTTAAACAGAGTTTATTTTACACTCTCGCAGCCTGCTATTTTTCGCCATCTTCCCAAATGGCTACATTCCTGTATCCATTAGAATTGGATCCGGCTCTGAACATCCCGCTCGTGTTCATTTTCATCACAATATTTCCGTCCCTGTCTGTGGCAATAAAACCGGCATCTCCAGGATTTAAACGATCTTCCAGAACAAAATCCATAGCAGCCTCAAGATTATCACCGGCAAATTCCATTCTTGCAGCAATCGTATGTGCTGAAATATTTCTCATGATTTGTTCACCCCATCCGGTTGCAGACACGGCAACCAAAGAATTTGCATACGTGCCCGAACCGATGATCGGAACATCGCCAACGCGCCCGAAACGTTTGTTGGTCATCCCCCCTGTTGATGTTCCGGCTACGATATTTCCCTCTTTGTCTACAGCTACAGCTCCAACCGTACCAAATTTTGATTCATTGATATATTCAGTAAAATCAGTTGCAGCCGGTTTGTAATTGGTATTCTCCGATTGTTGTTGAGAGCGCTGCCACTGTTCGTATCTGCGTTGTGTATGAAAATAGTCATTTTCGACCCGCTCCACATTCATTTCATCAGCAAATTGCTCGGCTCCCTGGCCTGAAAAAAAGATATGAACCGACTCTTCCATAACTTTTCTGGCAAGCGTAATGGGATTTTTAACAGTGGTTAATCCTGTAAGAGCTCCGGCCTGTAACGTATTTCCATACATAAAGGCTGCATCCAGTTCATGTGTGCCTTCACTTGTAAATACAGAACCTTTGCCGGCATTAAAGAGCGGGCTGTTCTCAAGGTAGATAATCACATTTTCAACGGCATCGAGTGCTGAACCACCGTGGCGAAGTATATTTTCACCTATTTCAAGCGCTTCTTCCAGGGCGTTAAAGTATTGTTGTTTTACCGAATCAGGCAGGTCTTTTGAAATAGTACCTGCCCCTCCATGCAAGGCAATTGCCCAATGGCCATCATTAGGATACAGCTGATCTGATTCAACTAAGGATATCTGCGAAACTGAAAAAGCCAAAAAAATGGCTGAGATAAAGTAAGTTGTTAAATGAGCCATGAATAAAATGTCAATTGAAAGATTAACAAATAAATGAAACTGATCTGATTGAACCAGGAAAAATCAATTTCTTAATTTTTCCGGTTTCTCTTTTTCTTTATACGAATTCAGCTCTCCTTATTGTTTCCTCTGAATGCTTCAAAAAAGTCAATAGGAATGGGAAGAACAGCAAAAGTAGTGTTTTCCTCACTTATTTCATTCATAGTTTGCAGAAACCTGAGCTGGAGAGCCGTCGGTGTTTTTTCAATCATTTGACCGGCTTCAACCAATTTTTTGGCAGCCTGAAACTCACCTTCGGCATTAATAATTTTTGCCCTTCTGTCGCGTTCTGATTCGGCCTGCCGCGCCATTGCCCGTTTCATGGATTCCGGTAAAATTACATCCCTTACCTCTACTGACACCACTTTAATCCCCCACGGATCCGTATGAGTGTCGATAATATCCTGGATCTTTTTATTTACTTTTTCCCGTTCAGCCAGTACCTCATCCAGTTCGAACTGGCCAATAACACTTCTGAGGGTAGTCTGGGCAAGCATAGATGTAGCCGCGATATATCTCTCAACCTGAATTACAGCGTTTTCAGCATTTACAACCCTGAAAAAAGTAATCGCGTCCACATTAACGGTTACGTTATCTTTTGTAATAGCTTCCTGTTTATCCACATTAATAGTTAAGACACGAAGATCGACCCGCTCCATTTTATCAATAAATGGGATCAGTACTATAAAACCGGGTCCTTTGGTTTTATAATACTTACCGAGCCTGAAGATGACTCCGCGCTCATACTCACGAAGAATTTTGAACATTTGTGGCAAGAATACGGATAAAAATACAACTGCAGTTATAATCCAAATTAACATATTAGTTAGCGCGCCTGGTTCATCCATTTTGATTTTCCTGTTTTATGGTTATAGGTTTTACTACTACTGTTAGTCCTTTAAATTCTTTTATTTCACAATTCTTACCAGCCTCAATAATATCATCGCTTTCAGCTTTCCAGTATTCACCTGAAAATAAAACTCTTCCGGGATTTCCCGGTTCAATTGTATCAATAACCTGTGCATGTTTACCGGGCAGTGACTCCAGCCCGGCATGGTGTTTGCCAAATTGTGCCTTGATTCCGGCGGTCATAATAATTGCAAAGAAAATAACGGTTAAAATCGTTGCCGGCACAAGCCAGTACCAGGATATTTGCATCTCTTCCGGAAGATCCTGAAAAAGCATTAATGCCCCCAGGAAAAAAGATACAGCACCTCCTGTTAATAATATACCAAATGTTGGGGTAAAAGCTTCAGCTACAAAAAGAATGATTGCAAGTCCAATCAATAAAAATCCGGCTATGTTGATGGGCATAGCGGCAACTCCGTAAAGCAACAGTATCAACGAAATTACACCAGCAACACCGGGAACGATCGCCCCGGGGTTGGTTACTTCACCAATAATACCATAAATGGCAATCAGCGTTAAAATCAGCATAACTTCAGGACGTAAAATGAAACTGAAAAAAATTTCAGCAAAATTTTGCTCAATTCTGTTTATTTCGGCGCCGGAGGTTTCGAGAATCCGGCCTTCAATTTCCATCCCGTCAATCTGGGCAAGCAAATCCTCGAGGTCATCAGCAATCAGATCAATTACATCCAATTC
>JBHJOO010000282.1:0-2731 GCA_050329675.1 Balneolaceae bacterium | reverse complement strand
TGTATCATTATTGCACATATTAAAATATGCGGCAAAATTAATTTGGAAATACAACTAATTGAAATTCCAGATAATTCGATTACAGAATTAACAAAAACTCATTTACCACCCAATTGGTATCAGTTTCCAGCCCCAACAATTCTTTCAGAAATAGGTCAAAGTTGGGTTGATGGTGAAAAAAAATAGCATTGAAAGTTCCCAGCAGCATTGTTCATTCAGCAAGTAATATAATTCTTAACTGTCAACATAAAGACTACAAAAAAGTGAAAATCATAAGACAGAAGAGATTCTACTTTGATTCAAGATTACGTAAATAAAGCATTTCGTACGGATGGATAAACATTTGTTGCTTATATTCTTATATGATAATGCTGTCGCACAAATGCCAAACCGTTATGCCTCACCCTAAAAGATGACACTGTTAACAGAAACAGTATGACAAGACCAAGAGTTAAAATTTGCTGCATAAGCAGTATTGACGAAGCAAGAATTGCCATTGAGCACGGTGCATCGGCATTGGGTTTGGTAGGTCATATGCCAAGCGGTCCGGGAGTAATTGGAGATGCACTTATAAACCAAATTGCAAAGACAGTTCCACCACCAATTTCAACATTCTTGCTGACAAGCGAAACAAAACCGAAAGACATTATTTCGCATTACAAGAAAGTTCACACAACGACAATTCAAATTGTAGATGAATTGGAAAAACGAGAATATGAATTGATTCGCAGCGAGTTGCCAAACGTAAAATTGGTGCAAGTAATTCACGTTATTGACGACCGTTCAGTAAAGGAAGCCATTGAAATTTCGAGCTACGTTGACGCAATTTTATTAGACAGTGGAAATCCAAATTTATCGGTTAAAGAATTGGGTGGAACAGGCCGGACACACAATTGGGATTTAAGCAGAGAAATCAGAAAATCAATTCCAATTCCATTGTTTCTTGCAGGTGGACTTAACAAAGATAATGTAAAACAAGCCATTGAGACTGTTCAGCCATTTGGACTTGACCTATGTAGTAGTGTGCGGACAAACGGAAAACTTGACCCACAAAAACTTGAAAATTTTTTTAAAGCAATTGAAAATTAAAACAGATGAGTAAGAATACATCCATATCGCTCGGAAATTATTTCGACTCAAAAAAGAATCTTGAGGATTTAAAAGCGATAAGGAGAAAGAATGGCTGAATACCGCCTAACCAACAAAGCTGTGGCGGACACTGGTTTCCACAGGATTAGTGTTTCGTGGCTACCTTTTTTACGGGTAAACAGATAAATGAGATATTTTTAAAATATTTAAGAAAGTGACAATGACTCCAAAGAAGGAAGAACGAATTCGGAATAAAATAGCAAAAATCAGAAAGGAGCTTGCCGCTGATAAACAGCGATGGGGTGGATATCATCATGATGGTCGCGGCCTCAGGTATATTCCACCCGGTCTTTTTATTCAAATTAAGGATTATAAAGGAGGATTAAGATATTTGCGCTGGTTTGACCGGACTTTTTCAGATGATTGTGGCCATCCGGTTTTTCTATTTGAGTGGACACTCATCCTATTTAAAACTGGGAATGAAAAGGAAGCAGAGAAAAAAGCATACGAGACTTTTATTTCAAATACATATTTATTCGACAAGTTTCTTGATAAAGAGTTATTGAAATTTGAGAAGTGGGAAGGATCTAATTGGGAAACAGAATCATTGACAGAGCATTTTCATTACTCAAAAGACGAACCGGAATTCTCAGATTTCGTTGAATGGCTTGAGGCAATATTGACGAGTGAAAAGTTCTATAAACTTGCAAATGAATTCATAGAGATAGAAACGAGATTAAAAACAGAATCGGTTGGAAAAACAAGAACAGAATTAGTCAGCAGAAGATCTAATCTGCTCAAAAATTTGTGAAATCAGCAGATCGCCAACAGCTGATAGCTATCAACATTATTGATTCTAATTCAAGTAAATAACAATACACTGCATTACACATAAAGTTTCCTTTAAAAACTGTCAGCTAAGAAGAGGCAAGCTCTTTTAGTGCAGCTGCCAGTTTATTCATTTTTTCCATGTTGCCTGATGCTTCTGCCCTGTTTTCGACCTCCGCGGCCAGTTCATTCAGAATCTATCTCTTTTTTGATCCCCGAGCCCTCTCAGCATCAGAAATACCACTCCGGATCATTTGCAGGGTTTGCATATCAAGTTCACGGTTTCGTTCAAGCTGATCGGCATAAGCTTTCGCGAGTGCATACGTAGCAGGCCACTCTATTTTCGGCTGACCCTGAGGGTTGAAATAACTTTTTTTTATGGTTTTTGCCGCTTCAATTTCATTGATGGTTAGAAACTCACTCGGGACCAATTCAAACAGGTCCAGGCCACGGGCAATTTCCGAGTTTACGATGACCCCGTTATACCAATAAACAGACCAGCTGCCACCTGATTCCAGGCTCTCAGCGCTCACCGGCCCGCGGTCATGAAATGCTATTTCAACAGGATTTGCCGGATCGGTAAAATCAAATATGCTGATGCCGCCCTGGTACCACGACTGCACCATAATATCACGGCCAGGAACCGGAATCAGTGACCCGTTGTGGGCTACACAGTTTTCTTCACTGGTTTGCGGTGCCGGCAGTTTATAGTAGCTCTGGAATTCCATTTTTCCATCTTTAATGGTATAAATCGCATTGGCTCCCCATTCCATAGGGTCGGTTTCCCGGCACTTTGGCTGCCCTCCGCCACCCC
>JBHJOO010000182.1:0-5213 GCA_050329675.1 Balneolaceae bacterium | reverse complement strand
CAGATGAGGCGCAGGATGTGGCTCAGGATCTCGTTTCAATGAATCCCGATTTGTACTACTATGCGGATCAATACAATAATGAGAGCAATCAACAGGCTCATTACGAATCGACCGGCCCGGAGATTGTTCGGCAGACCAATCATAGAGTTACCCATTTCATTGCCGGGCTTGGCACAACCGGAACGTTTACCGGAACCAGCCGGTTTTTGAAAAATTTTGACAGCAGCATAAAATTGATCGGGCTTCAGCCTGATTTGCCAATGCACGGACTTGAGGGATGGAAACATCTTGAAACGGCACATATGCCCGGTATTTATGATGACTCGCTGGCGGATGAAATTCGATCCATTCATACGGAAGAAGCATACCAAAATATTAAGAAAGCGGCTTTGCAAGAGGGCCTGCTGCTAAGCCCGTCATCTGCTGCCAATCTTACCGGTGCACTTCAGCTTGCTGCTGAACTCGATGAGGGCGTGATTGTTACTGTTTTCCCGGATGATGGCAGCCGTTACAGAGAGGTTATCAGGCATATTTTCAATACTTGAAACCTGTTTTTATATATGACAGCAAAAAATCAAACGTAAAATATTGGTAATGATGAAATTGGAAATTAAGCCTGAAATACTGAAGCAGATGTCCCGGCATGCGGAAGAGACCTATCCGCATGAATGCTGCGGATTTTTTTACGGAAGGGATACCGGTAGCATTCGAAGGGTCCTTGAAGCGATGCCGGTTAAAAACTCGAATACGGATATACCGGAACGTCGCTTCAACATAGAGCCACAAGACTACCGGCAAGCCGAACGATTCGCTGATGAACAAAATCTGGAACTGCTTGGCGTGTATCATTCTCATCCTGATCATCCGGCCATCGCATCGGAACATGACCGCAGTGTTGCACTTCCCTGGTTTTCATATCTTATTTTTTCGGTTATGGATGGTAAAACGGAGGATATAAAATCCTGGAAACTGAATGATGAACGCATTTTTACAGAAGAGAAGGTTGAAAAACCGGTTGATATCACAATTTAACACCTAATTAAGAACGATCTATGGCAATCATAAATATACCTACTCCGCTTCGAAAGTTTACAAATCAAAACCGCGTTTTTGAAACAGACAGGGATGACCTGCCTGGTGCACTCGATCACCTTGTTCAGGAATATCCGGCCATTAAGAAAAATCTGTTTGATGAGAACGGAAATGTCCGGTCATACATCAAAATTTACATAGGTGATGAGGAGGTCAAACCGCAAAAGAACGGTTCGGTGAAACTGGAAAAAAATACCGAAATAAGTATCATTCCCGCCATTGCCGGCGGTTGAAATAGATACGATTTATCCTAATGTTAAGTCAAGCTTAAAAAGTCGGCCGAGATCGGTCAGGTTTAAACATTTATTCACATGATTAAATTCATAAATTATCAAAACCTGACAGGTCTTTAACGACAGATTTCGATTGACACGACACTAATAGCAATTTACATGCAAGATTATGAAAAACTGGAAAAATACAGAAATCTCCAAAGAAGAACTTGCCCATTACAGCCGCCACTTAACCATACCCGAATTTGGCATTGACGGGCAAAAAAAACTGAAGGCAGCCAAAGTACTTGCCGTTGGTACCGGCGGACTTGGCGCCCCCATGCTGCAGTACCTCGCTGCAGCCGGTGTTGGCACAATCGGCATTGTTGATTTTGACAAGGTGGAGGCAAGCAATCTTCACCGGCAGGTTTTGTTCGGGAAAAAGGATATCGGGCGGCCCAAAGTTGAGGTGGCAAAAGAACGCCTGGAAGATATAAACCCTTATATAAATATCGTCATTCATGAAACCAGGCTCACAAGCGAAAATGCACTGGAAATTATAAAGCCGTACGATATAGTAGCCGATGGCACGGATAATTTCCCCACCCGTTATCTGATAAATGATGCAACTGTTATGCTTAACAAACCCAATGTACATGGGTCCATTTTTCAGTTTGAAGGGCAGGTATCGGTCTTTAATTATACAGATCAGGCCGGAGCGCGCGGGCCAAATTACCGGGATCTTTTCCCGGAACCTCCCCCTCCGGGATTGGTTCCTGATTGTGCTGAAGCGGGAGTGCTTGGCGTGCTGCCGGGAATTATCGGCTGTCTTCAGGCAAGTGAGGTAATAAAATTGCTGATCGGTGCGGGTGAACCTCTGGCGGGTAAATTATTTCTGTTTGATGCCTTAACATTTAAAACCAGGACGGTTAGAATATCAAAGAATCCTGACAATCCGCTGACCGGGACAAACCCGACGATTAAAGAACTTATTGACTATGAATCTTTTTGCGGCATTTCGCCGGAGTCGGAAAAAGAGTCTGAAGTACCGGAGGTTACCGTCCATGAATACAAAAATTGGATTGCAAGAGGAGAAGATGTTCAGCTGATCGATGTGAGAGAACCTCATGAATATGAAATTGCTCAAATCGGGGGTAAGTTGATTCCGTTAAATACTATTTTAGACAATGCGGGGAAAATCAGCCGTGATAAGAAAGTGGTTGTACACTGCAAAAGTGGAAAAAGAAGCGAAAAAGCAATCAGACAATTAAGAGAAAATTATGGATTTGATAATTTGTACAATCTGAAAGGCGGAATCCTGGCATGGTCAGAAGAAATAGATGATACAGTTTCAACCTACTAAAAACTTGATACGACAAAAACAGCCGCGTACTGACCCTCGACTACCATACCACGGGAATCAGTCACGGAGGCGGGCACAGTGTCTCGGCTCCGTCCCGACAGACAAGCTACCCGGCCTATTGGAACGGGACAGGCTGTCGGGACTTCGCTACCAGTGACAGTTTGTTAGTAATGGTGTTCTTGGACTTTCATCAACACTTTTTCTCCTACACGAACACACCCCTAAATCCCCTATCGGGAGGGGAAACGTTCAAACGAACCGGCAAAGCCGGATGAGTTTAATGAGGGATGTGTCCCATAAAGTTAAACTGGACCAGTTCCGGTTTCTTGCTTCAAGCCCTCACCGAACTCACCCCTGAACCACAAAACGGACGCTTCGCGCTGTTTTGTGTTTCTGTCCCCTCTCGAGAGGGGAATTCAATGCTCTTAAAATGTCTATTGTTTGCAATCTGTCACTGGCAGCGCAAGGAGGATCCTCCGCTTCAGGATGAAGCAGAGAGCCTTAATCTGTTTGGTTTTCAACTCCATTATACGGATTATATATTTTTATTCTTAAAGTTGTGTTAACATTACACTGCTTATCTTTCTTTCAGTTTATGGAACACTTAAAGCCTCCAGAATGGGAATCAAATCACAAATCGCAAATCACAAATCACAGTCACATGTCACGAAAATTACTATTTTTATCCATCATTGCACTCATCCCCGGTTGGATTTTTGCCCAGGGAATTACATCTGCTAACATTAATGGAGTTGTTACAGACATTAATGGAGAACCGTTGCCCGGTGCAACTGTTATAGCTACCCACCTGCCTTCAAATACAGATTATGGAACTTCCACCCGCATGGATGGCAGGTTTAATCTCAGGGAAGTTCGTATTGGAGGCCCATATAGAATCAGGGCTTCATTTATCGGGTTCAGGCCTGCTGAAAGTACGGATATTTTTTTAGAGCTTGGCCAGGATTACAGAATTGATTTTGAACTGGTTGATGAAACCCTTGAACTGGGTGAGATTTCAGTTGTAGCCCAGCGAGACGCTATTATCAGCTCCGACAGGACCGGTGCAAGGTCAAGGGTCGGCCGTGACCAAATTGATGTTCTGCCAACGATTGACAGAAGTATCCAGGATTTTACCCGGCTCAGCCCACAGGTAAGCGGCGTGAATATCGCGGGACGAAGCGGGCGCCGTAATGCCATACAAATTGATGGGGTTACATTCGATGATCGTTTTGGTTTGGGAAGTGATGCTATCCCAACAATTGGAAATCCAATATCTATTGATGCTATTGAAGAATTTCAGGTAGAAATTGCTCCACTTGATGTTCGCCAGGGCAATTTTACCGGTGGTGCTATTAACGCAGTAACAAGAAGCGGCACGAATCAATACACCGGATCCGTTTATTTCTTTGGCCGGAATCAAAGCCTGGTCAGCAGCAGGCTTGATGGCTCAGACAGCCCGATCAATGACTTTGATGAATTTCAGCTTGGTGCAAGGCTGGGTGGCCCTGTAATTCAGGATAAGTTATTTTTCTTTCTGAATGCAGAAATCAAGCGCGAAACCAGCCCGCTCAATACACTGGCCGAGTCTGCATTCCCTGCACCCCAATCGGAAATTCAGGAGATTATGAATATCTCGAGAGATGTATATGGATTTGATCCGGGTGGTTTTGGAGCGCTGGACCAGGATACGGATGACGAGAAAGTATTTCTAAAGCTTGACTGGAATATCAATAGTGATCACAGGCTGACCTATCAGCAGAATTTGATCTGGGGCTTTGACGACAGGGGAATATCAAGAAGCACAAATTCTTTCTCTCTGGCGAACCGGCAATACAGACAAAGAGGAAATCAGTTTAACTTCTCGACCAAAGTTGACAGCCGGTGGGCGGATAATATTACATCTGATGTAAAAATTGCTTATACAAGATTGCGCCAGGAAGCAGATTTTGGCGATACACCCTTTCCCAGTGTTAGTGTGGAAACAGCAAGCGGCAGAAATGTGGACTTTGGTGTAGAGCGGTTCCGCCATGCCAACAGGCTCGATCAGGATATTTTCGAATTTACCGCAAACGTAAACTATTTTGTGGGTGCTCATGAATTTACCTTTGGCACAAGCAATTTTATCAACAATTTTACGAATCTTTTTATCCAAGACGCATTGGGAACGTATGATTTTCAGAATGTTGTGGATGCAGACGGAAACATTATTGAAACCGGTGTAGATCGTTTCAGAAGAGGAGCACCGAACCGGTTTCAGTTCAGTTTTTCAACAGATGAAGCACAGTTTGGAAGGCGCCCTGAAGCTGACTGGGGGCTGAATACCTTTTCGCTGTATGTCCAGGACAAATGGCGTGTCAATAATAACCTGA
Source organism: Balneolaceae bacterium (assembly GCA_050329675.1). GTDB lineage: Bacteria > Bacteroidota > Rhodothermia > Balneolales > Balneolaceae > CAYVBJ01. The sequence goes on along the minus strand of JBHJOO010000182.1, from coordinate 177 downwards.
CCCTTACACTTGGCTTACGGGGCGATCTTACTGTTTTTCCGGATGATCCTCCAAGCAATCCAACTTTTGCACAGGATTTTCCGGGGCTTGACACCGGCAAAGTTCCAGATGCCACACTTCAGTTCAATCCGCGATTGGGTTTCAACTGGAATGATAGCAATACACAGGTTCGCGGAG
>JBHJOO010000190.1:0-7495 GCA_050329675.1 Balneolaceae bacterium | reverse complement strand
CAATTGGCTGACTATAATACCAGCCAAAATGTGGTATCAAATATTCAAAAATCCAGGTCAAAGGTTTTAAAATTGAAAAAAGAACTGTGTTTAAGATATGATTTCCAAGAAAATGCAACTCCTGCACACCCAATCCGGATAATAATATCAGGCTCTTTCCGCTTTCTGAATAGTCATGAATAAAACGACTGGCAACAGCTCCGCCGTATCCTTGTCCGGCAACGTGTACACTGTCAATCTGTAATGCCTGGATTAAATTATAAGCTGTTCTTGATTTTTCACTGATTGTATTATTCATTTTCCGGGATGAGTTTCCTGATTTTTTAGTATATATCGGGATAATCACCCTTCTTTTTAAGGATAGTTTTTCGGCTAAAGGCAATAAGTATTCGGGGCCATAGTAAATATCCGGAAAAAGGACTACTGGTGATGTATATAGTTGGTCAGTTGGATCAATTTCAAGATAGTTGATTGTATAAGAATCAAGGGAGATTTCTTTTTCATATTTAATTGCTTCAGTCTCATGCGATATGAATGATTGAAAAATATAAGAGGCTAAAAGTATCAGCAGATATGATTCGGCAAGAATATATCTTGTTTTAAACAGATTTACGCTCATTGCCAATGCCGCTTAAGAATTCAGGTGGATTGTATTCTGCTACTTCTCCGGGCCTGGCCATTGCTCTGAAAGAATTGTTTACTGATTTGTAAAGTGAACTGGCCAATAATTTACGATCATTTTCATGAATAGATTCAGCTCCAAAAATAACTTCTGATTTAATTTTTTTGAGTTTTGCCAGATTATACAAATGTTGAAAAAAATCAGCTTCGCCCCACCAGCAAACACTGCGATACGCAGGTATATCATCATCACCGGTATCATACCGAATTGATGCATAATGAACCGGTATATCATTTGAAGCCGGGAACTCCAGTAAAGGAGCACGGAATGGTAATACGGTTTCACCTGGTGATGTTGTTCCTTCCGGGAAAAGAATGATTCCCTGGAAAGAGTTTAAATTCGACGAGATCATTTTGTTAACCCTTTGCACATCTCGGCGCCTTTTTCTGTCAATAAAAATAACTCCCATAGATTTGATCAGAAAACCTAAAACAGGCCATGATTTAACATCCATTTTAGCAATAAAGGTTGTTTTTAATATACTGTAATAGACGATTACATCGAGATAGCTTAAATGATTACTCACAAGAAAAAATGGCGGTTTTGGAGGCTCACCGGAAACTGTTTTTTTTACATTGAAAACCAAAAGCATACCACGTGACCAAAAACTCATGAAGAAGTTTCGCAATGGTTCATAAGGAATTCCAAAAAGAGTAGCGGGAATAAGCAGAATCAAATAAATAGCACATATTGTTCCTGTATATAAAACGGTAAATAATATTTTAAAAGTAGCCCGCACATGTTTCATGCGGCTTAAATTACGATTTTTTTAAAAAAAGAGTGCTTTGGATTTCTCATTTAAATTTTTCACATCCAGCAAAATGAGAAAATCAATTGTTTTAAAATTGCTATCTAAAGCGGGTGGGCTGCAAACCAATGTTCCGAGTTCGAGATAAAGCTTAAATAGCTGTGGAAGTTCAATATCGTTGTCATCCATCTTTTTATCATTTGCTGCGACACATTTATACTCTTTTTTAGTATCAACAAAATAATCCGGATGGTAATAATTTTGTTTTATCAAATAATTTTGAATAGCAAACCCCAGGCAAGGATCCTGGCTTGTAATTGAACAACAACCGAATAAATATCTTTTTTTCATTACCTGAACATATGCAGCCATGCCCCTCCAAAGCAAATAAAGAACTCTGCCGCTTCTGTGTTCTTTTGCGATACAAGCTCTGCCGAGTTCTACAGCATCGTTCAGAACACTTTCAGGAAATTGAGACAGCTCAAATTCTTCAGATGTATAGAAACCCTCGCCTTTTAAAGCCTCTTCCGTTGTTTGCATTCTGTAGGTTCCGATTACATTCCCTGTACTGTTTTCAATAACAATCAGATGATGGCACTGTTGGTCATATTTGTCAAGATCCATTTCAGAAAGGTAAGATTCAGTAAGCCCCTCCCCTAATTCAAGATTAAATACCTGAAATCTCAATTTTAAGGCACGGGTAACTTCTTCTCTGTCCCGGGCAAATCGAACTGTATATCGATTATTTTTTATGATATCTTCTTCAAGTATTGAACTACCCCGCCTGTTTAATTTCTTTTTTATCATATTGCTTGATTATGTTTTGATTAAAGTCAAACGATACAAATCAAGTGTCAAATTATAATGACTTAAAAATTATGCAATTATTAATATCATGGAATGAAATTTTTTATAATAATTGTTCATTTTTCGTGTTCAGAAACTTCCATCTATGCTATATAGTAAAAAATACTTTAAAAACGAAAATTTAGACTGGGTCGTCTTCGTGCACGGAGCCGGGGGATCGTCTGCTATTTGGTTTAAACAGGTAAAAGCATTCAAGAAATATTTTAATGTATTATTAATAGATTTGCGTGGCCATGGTAAATCGACAGACATACTAAGGCATTACTACAAAGAGAAATATACATTTCGAACAGTCAGTAATGATGTTCTGCAGGTTATGAAGGATCAGAATATTGAAAAAGCACATTTTGTCGGAGTATCGCTTGGAACAATTATAATCAGAACTATAGCAGATATCAGGCCTGATGTTTTGCAATCTTCAGTCATGTGCGGAGCAATTACAAGGATGAATAAAAGGTCCCGTATACTTGTCTGGCTTGGCCACACGTTTAAACGGATTGTTCCCTTTATGTGGTTATATAAATTATTTGCATGGATTATCATGCCCAGAAAAAATCACAGTGAAACAAGAATGCTGTTTATCAAAGATGCCAAAAAACTTGCAAGAAAAGAGTTTCTAAAGTGGTTTCGTCTGACATATGACATTAACCCGCTTCTCAGGTATTTCAAAGAAAAAGAAATGGAATCACCTACTCTGTATGTAATGGGAAGTGAAGATCACATGTTTTTGCCTCCCGTAAAAAAAATGGTGGAAAATTTTGAAAGAAGCACCCTCCGGATTATTGAAGATTGCGGGCATGTTTGCAATGTGGAGCAACCGGATATATTTAATAAAATTGCTATAAAATTTTTGAGGGAACAATCATCAAAAACTGAATTGGCGATGAAATAATAGCATAGGTTTTGAGCTCATTTATACGAGCTAAATGCACTCAAATAAGCATTACGAAGAGTGTCTATTAAAAGTTTAGTGATTACCACAAAGAATAACAAAATCTTTGCATTCTTTGCGTGGCCATTGCGCCCTTAGCGTGAAATCCGTAAGGTGAATATCCAGCCCTTATTGTTTCACGCGAAGCCCGCAAAGAACACAAACTAATATCTCAACTTAAAACTAATTACAAGTTATCATCACGGGCCATTCCCGTTCAAGCTCATTCTTGATTCACGAATGATTCTTGAAAGCCAGGCCTCGGGCTGTAGGGTATTTTGAATTTGCAAGGTGTAATTCAGTGCATTTTCCGGATTTTCAAATCCTGCATAGGCAACAAAATAAAAACCGGTTGCCGGATTGTATAATATGTGAGATTCATATCCTTCGGATTTAAATCTGTTATATAATCGGAAAGCATTATCACGTACCGTAAAAGAACCACCAATAACATAAAATTCAAGATTTTCATATCCCTTGTTCATATTTTCGGCTCTAACTGCTTTCCATTCATTACCAAATTCGGAAATATCTTTTCTTCCCGGCCTGGATTCTTTTAGTAAATCCGGTTGTTGTGAGTCATGATTTTTTTCGAATTCATGGATTTTTAAAATCGTTACGCCCTCAGATTCAGCTTTAGGTTCCGTTGACTCAACTGCAAGTAAATCACTGGATTGGTTTGGGGTTTCAGAAATAATTTCTTCTTCTTTCTCCTTATCACTATCCAAATCATCAAATATATCTCGGTTGAATTCATTCCTATGACGCTCTTTCTCCAAATTGAGGAGCTCCTGTTTTGATCTGAAATCCCGGTTCATTCTCATTGGGATTGTATCTTCAAGTTCTGCCTGCAGAAGAACAATTAATTCTGCCTCCTGGTTATCGATGGAATTAAATCCAAAGAGATATCGAAGTCCAAAAAACCATGGCGGCAGATCTTTGAGTATGGGAATGCCTCTTCTAACCTCGGTCCGTTCGGTCCGGTATAACCCGGCAATGACCGTGCTTTCTCCATCCAGCAGAAGCGAATGGGTGGTTGCGGTTTGCTTGTTAATAATTGTACTCACAGGGTCTGGTTGCGCAGAGGATCTTTCCGTATCAATTTGAAGATAAACAAAGGTAGTATCATCCTGGGTAATAACCTGGGGCCGGACATTCAGGATTGTTCCGGTGCTGAAAAACTGATCGGTTACGTTCCCTGCAATATCGCGCTGTTTAATAGAGAAATCCTGGCCGACCTGAATTCGTCCCTGTTCACCATCCATTACTTTTATTGAAGGTGTAGCCAATATTTGCCCGAGGTTATCAGCTTCAAATGCACTGAATAATGCCTGCACTTCAATACCTGCACCGATATCACCAAAGTTTACGAGTGCATTAAATACATTTTGTGATACACTTTGAGCACCTCTTGAATTTACAGAAACAAACCGTCCGTCAAACTCGGTTTCGGGAATCTGGCCGTCACCTCCTGACTGTTGGTCTCCGACAAAATCGCGAATATTATCCGGAACTCTTCTTGTCAAGGTTGACCAATCCACACCAATTTCCTGTAGTGCCCGGCGGTTCCCTTCAAAAAATGTGGCGTTAATTCTAACCTCTCTTGTTCTGGTAGTTGCTATTATATCTTCAAGTGCTCGTACCCCGTCTCTTACCTGCCTCGGGGATTCTCTTTCTTCGGCTTCCTGCCTTGTCACTATTTCAATCATATCTGCCGTTTCAAAGGCAATAAGGTTTTGAACCCTTAAAATGAAATCCAGAGCATCTCTCCAATACATGGCTGGTAGCGAAATGCCGATTGGCCCGGAATAACCCGACCGGTCAACAATAATTTTATTCTGGAACTCTTGTGCAAACTGGTTTAATACCTCAATGGCGTCAGGAAAAGTTGTTCGCCTGTCAAACGAAATCATCTCTTCCGGATTGGTATATTCCCTTAATTCACGTGGCACGTCTCTTTGCTGTGCAAGAGACATCTGCTCAATTCCAACGAAAAGGATTATAAGTAAGAGTATAAGGGTCTGTTTTGTTGTCATAAGTTTATTTTTCATCGTTGAACCTCCAAAGTATGCATCTCGATAATTCCGCCTTTGTTCAGCCTGAAAACTGCCCGGCCATTAGTTAAATTAATATTTTCAAGATGACCCAGAAATACCGGGTCGTTAACTTTTAAATTCACCATTCTTCCGTTCTGATTAATTAAAAATACATTTGATGCAGTAACACCTACCAGCCTGCTGTTTTCAACATCGGTTAAGTTTTCAATGTTAGGCGGAATATCTCTGATCAGCGGGAAAAAAGGATTTGTAAATCTTTCCGCCGCCCGTAAAAAAGTGAACAGGAATGGGGTGTCCATTGTACCCGAGCGATCATAGAAACTGCTGATTTCAAAATTAAAACTAACCCGGTTGTAATTTTGAACTTCACCAATTGGTGTTAAGGTTATATTATTAATTTTTTGAACGGCCTGGCTGTTTTCAATGCGATTAATAAAATTATAGACAGCCCTGTAACTTCCTACACCGTTTACAGAAGATCTGATAATTCCGTACTTGTCGGTCACAGATGAATCGCTGAACACAAAATTAAAAGTCAGATCTTCAGATGCTGGTGACAACTCAATAAGAAAAGCAAATACATCATCAGGATTATTACTTGAAAAAAGTGCTTTATCAAAATTATTGATAAAATCCTGAGCAGCCTCATATTGCGCCCGGATGACTGGAAGCTGATCAGCAATAGATCTTTTATTGTTATAATCGGCTTGTAATTTTTCAGCGGTTTCCTCCAATTCACCAATTACCGGTTTTTGAATAAAGTGCATGTAACCAAAGCCGGTACCCAGAATAAGAACCAGTACAACGAGCAGAATAATCGTATTTCGAATTGCGTATGACATTAATTTGCGCCTCCTCTGTTTAGAACATCCCTTACCTGTTGCAGATTTTCCGGTGAATAAGCAGCCCGGTCAGTTACAACTTCTTTTATCATCAGATTAAACATAAAAATTTCTCTTCCTCTGATTTCATCTTTTCGAACATTCAAAAGAGTAACATCCGAAAATTCTTTAGCGAGTTGAGGAATTCTGTTTCTGAACAGTGAAATACCTTCAACCATTAAATTTTCATTCGCCTGCCTGAAATTGGTGATCCACATTCCCCCTACATTGTTCACTGCGTCATTAAACTTATTGAGCGTTACCGTCCATCTCATGGTGCCACGGCTAAGTGTATCAAGCAGTACGATTTGGTCTTGTAACTGAGCCAGGCGGTTTGAAAAATCATTTGTTTGTTCAACAATCGGATCAACCATGCGAATTTGATTTTGAACCTGGGAAATCTCGCTGCGCAGCGTATCAATTTGTCTTGAATTATTTTGAAAATGATGATTTATAAATACAGGGCTTGCACCAATCAAAAATAAAAGCAGAAAACCGTGCCAGTGCAGTTTAAATATTTTTTGCCTGTCGGCAAGATATTTCGGCAAAAACGATAGTGGCGGATAAGCATCTTTATTTACTCCTGCTGCTGCAGAAGCAATGCCTATCGTACTTGTAAATGCCGGCAGTGAAATTTTCAGCTTTTCAGGACATGAAAATTTATTTGAATTAAATTGAAAGCTTTCAATTTCAAGATCCGGGAAGTTCTTTCTGAAGAACTCAACTGCATCATCTCCCAGCGTGTTGTTATAGAGAATGAGCTTATCAAGTCCCGGAACTTCACCGGTATCGAGCTGAAACAGAATTTTTGAAAAGATGGTGTTTAGAAAGCTTTTACTTTCCGTGCCTTCATTTATTACCGGTGATACCTGCAAAACCTGATCACCAAGCATGAAAATCATCCGGCACTTTTTTGGCCCGAATTTAAGCAGTGCAGTTATTTGAGTTTCATCATCATGATAATGATCTCTGTATAGCCCGATCATAGCCGATTCATCCGGGGTAACTTCACTTATGAAAATTTTACCACTATAAAGATCATTTACCCTGTTAATAAGCTGAAGTGCAGGAGGTTCATTATCCAAAGAAGCGATTACAATTGAACCGTCATCACGCAAATAGAATTGATAGTTGTTTTTATGCGGAGGTTCACCATAAATGGCCTGCAGCTTATCTTCGACAAGTTCTGTTAACTCTTTCTTTTTTAAATTTGAATAGTCATTTTCTTTAACAAACTGAAAAATGGTACTGCCTGCCGGTATATTAATACAGACATTATGATTTTTTTCTTCAAGATTGGAGAAGTAGTTATACAGTACCATTTCATTT
>JBHJOO010000489.1:0-3947 GCA_050329675.1 Balneolaceae bacterium | reverse complement strand
TTCTCATCGATGGCACCGGTGAAAGATCCTTTTTCATGGCCAAAGAGAGTACTCTCAACAAGTTCTGTTGGCAAATTCGCACAATTTATTTTAATAAAAGGTTTATTTGCACGATCGCTGTTTTGATGAATCATACTTGCATAAACTTCTTTTCCGGTTCCGCTCTCTCCCTGAATCAGAACGGGGGCATTGGTTGGAGCTATTTGCCGGAGAATATCAATTAAGTGTTTAATTTTTGCATTTTCGCCAATCATGATATGCCGTGAGGATGTTTCTACCTGTCTTTTATTCTCACTTTCTGGAACAGAAGCCTTAAAGTATTGCCCATTTGAATCCGGGTCATTTGGAGATGATTTATCCGAAACTTTTTTTTGTGATTTATGCTGAAAAAATTGTTCAATTCGATGCAAAAACTCTTTACCGGTAAAGGGCTTGGTTATATAATCAAAGGCTCCTTTTCGCATCGCATTAACAGAATGGCTGATGTTGCCAAAACCGGTAATAAGAATTACCCCGGTTCCTGGATGATGTTTTCGAATGTGATTTAAAACATCGTCTCCGGTCATTTCATCCATCTTTACATCGGTAATAACAAGATCAGGTGAACTGATTTTAATATTTTTTAGAGCTTTTCGTGCCGATGTAAAAGCCTCAACCTGATATGAATTACTAACAAGATGATCATTCATGTAATTCAGGATATTCGCATCATCATCAATCAGAAATATGGTTTTAGTCATTGATATTACTGAACCTAAATTAATTAGCAGATAATTTTATTTAAATATTTTGAACGTGTATCGAAATTACATTCAACAAATTTAGAATTAGTCACTAATTAAATAGAGAGATGAGTAACCGGTTTGTTACATTAAAAACTAAATATTTTTCAAATCTTTAAGAATTTTTTCAGAAATGCGATCAGTGACGGATGAATTATTTTTCAGGAAGTCAATTTTTTCCTGATTTAATGAAACAGGTTCATCGGTTGTTTCTTCTTGTGAATGGATAAATGCTTCAATACGGATAAGATCATTTTTTAAGCGAATACCAACTTCCTCTTGTACACTTTGATTATCATAAAATCCCTTTTTTATTTTAATCCGGATTTCTTTAAGAGATTCAAGTTGTTTCGAATCGATCTTTGAAAGAACATCTTTTGCAAAGGAAATATCATCGGCAAATTTGGCCCCTGTAATTTGCACTTTATCGGTTCGAATCCGGCCCGAAGATTCAGCCGGATTGTTTTTTTCTGTTTTTTGAACGGATTCAGTTTTACCGGTTTTGTTTACCGCATTGTCTGGTAGATTAGTATTTTGAATATTGTGAATCGACATTGATCATGTAATTTAATTAAGTGCCGGATTTTGTATCCATAAAAAGCGAGACGGATTGTTCTTTATTTTTATCGGTCCCGTATGATACCCGGGCATTTTTCATCTGATTAATCTGTTTGAGATGTTCAGCTTTTTTATACTTCAATGCTTTCAGATTACGATTTAAATTCTTTTCAAGCAAATTGAGGCGGACAAACAGGTTTTTAATCTTTTCAAGTTCACCCTGTTCCGGATTTAAATTTTCTATTTTCTCATTTAACTGAATCCAGCTGAACTTGGCTTGAGATAACAAGTCTGCCCGGTGATCATACAAAACTTCAATTTTATCCATATCAGGTTCATCCTTCTCAAGTTCCATTAAAATAGTGTACCCGGTATTTAATACATTTTCAAGTTTTGCAAAAATAGTATCCATGTTGGTTACCTTACGTTATTCTGATTGTTATAATGTTCTAAAGCCAAATAATGCCTGAAAGCTCAGAATTTGATTAAACTGTCTTTCACCGTCATCAATTATTTGTTGCAGCTGCGAAAATTCTTTCCGTAACTGTACTTCTCTTCGTTCTAAAAATCGCGTCTCTCTGTCTATTCTATTATTGGTTCTGTCGATTCTTGCCTCCATGCCATTCTTAATAGTATCCAGTAAATTATTATTACCGGTAAGAACCGATTCAACACTATTTTTCAAATTTTGAACAATGCCATCAGGGGCAATAAAAAGCTGCTCGATGAGATCAGGACTTTGAGCCAGGAAAGAAGCCAGTTTGTCGCTGTCGCTTAAAGTGAGTGTACCATCCTGGCCAACGGTTATGCCGAGATCCGTAATCGATTGTATTGTGGGATCATCCAATCCGGGAACCGGAAGCACAACGCTCTGTCTTAAAGCAAGGCTCAGATTTCTGACAGATCTTTCCCTTTGCAATAATCCCCGCTCTCCGGTTTCTGCATTGATAAATGTTTTATTTCTGATTTCACTGTTTAATTTGTTGAAACTGTCTATAAATGATTGAACAGCCTCCATAGCTGTATCCGTATCTCTGGATACGGAAATTTGCTCCGTAACAAATGTGGTTTGAACCAATTCAAATGTAATTCCTTCAATTGCATTTTCAATTATATTTGAAGACCGGCTCATTGCAATACCATCAACAGTAAATTGTGCATCCAGCTGATCCAACTCAAACAAACGATTAAGATTCAGATTCATAAAGTCTCCCTGAATATTATTGATCGTGATTTCATTGATACTGCCTGTTTCCCTGCTTTTGATTGAGATGGCAAAATCCGTATCACTTGTCTGAATTCTTGACGCGGATATTCGTTCACCAGCCAGTTCATTAACAGAGTCCCGGATAGCAGCTAATACTTCTTTGTTTGTTAAGCCAGTGGTATCGACAGAAATAGTAACAGGATCGGATCCGGCTACAGAAATTTCAAAAGAACCCATACCCTGCGTGGACAAATCATCCCCGGTTCCGGTAAAAGAGGCCGAATTAAAAGTATCACTGCGTGCCAGCTGGCCTACCTGGATATTAAAATTACCGGTATTGAGGACCCCTTCATTGGAAATAATTCTGAGTGCACCAGATGTACTCTCTGCTTTGAATGGTTTAAATGCATCAGCAGGCTGGTCAGCAAAATTATTTATTATGGATTGAAATGAGGAAAAAGCACTTCCAATATCACTCAGGGCTTTTTTTTGAGCTTCAATTGTATTGAGATCAGCTTTGAGCTGCTCTCTTTTTAATCCGTCAAGTCGTAAAATTTGCTGAATGGAGTTTTCAAACGGATTAGTCTGTTGTAAAAGTGCACTTGCTGAAATCATGCCAGGAATCCTTTTTTATTGATTCTGTTTATGTTCATTCTCTTTCTGGCAACGCCCTCATTCCATGCTTCGCGAATAGGTTCGAGCAGTGAACGTACTTCTTCAAACTTTTGCTCTTCCAGAATTGTTTTACAATAAATATAAAGTTCATATAGCGTGGTTGAGAGTTCGTAGTCGAAATTGAGTGATTTTATCAAAGCATCCAGTATATCTTTTGCCCGGTTTGAATCTTTCTTGTAACAAGCCTGAATAGCCATATCATAAAGTTTTGAGACCAGTTCTTCAGGATTCGCCTGGCTGATTGCCTGTCTTTGATATTCCAAGTGTGCGTTTTTCATGATTAGAAAATCTTTTTATTCGGTTTTATATACTTATCGGTTCATTTCAGCCCGGCTTAAGCCATTTTTAAAAAAAAATTGGTTCTTCATGAATCTTTGCAGGACTGATTTGTGGTGAAGGAAAGAATGTTGCTTTTTGTCATGATCTAACAGCTACAGAATGTAGATATTTATGAATGGTGATTTTGTCAGGCCTGTTTCACGCGAAGCCCGCAAAGACGAAGGGCTCGCAAAGGCCGCCATGATAAAAGCCAATCATTCGCAAAGAACACAAACTAAATACCCCAACTCCAGAAAAGTGCCGGGCTGTACAGCAGAGAATATGAATTAAAAAAAGAGCATTTCATGTGATGAAATGCTCTTTTGTAGTGGAGTGTTGAATGTGCTGTCGGGATTAACCGAGGAATCCGAGTACGGACTGCGGGCTTGTATTGGCCTGCGCCAGGG
>JBHJOO010000607.1:0-8336 GCA_050329675.1 Balneolaceae bacterium | reverse complement strand
GAGTCCGAAAAGTGCTGGGGGCAAGTTTTTCCGATATCCTGATGCTTTTTAACCGTGAGGTGTTGGCCACAGTGGCCATTTCTTTTATAATCGCAATACCGATTACCTGGATGTTGGCCGAACAGTGGCTGCAGAACTATGCGTACCGGGTGGCTAACGGTGCAGGAAACTACCTGCTCGCGGGAATCATAATCATAGTTTTGGCGGTATTTACGGTCAGCTATCAATCACTGAAAGTTGCATGGATGAATCCTGTTAAGAGTTTAAGAAGTGAATGATAAAGAAAAAGAGAATAGGCCATTTCCCAATTGGATTAGATAGAATACGTCCATAAGTACTTACCCTCCAAATCCATTCCAGGGGACCGTAACGGAATTTACTGAGCCACCACTTGCTCACAAGAATTTGTATCGATACCGGCATTATTTTCAAAATCCTGTCCGGAGAATATAATTACAGCCATTACAATGAGCAGTATCAATCCGGTAAATGACCATTTTACAGTTTTTTTGAGATGAACTGTATATTGATCAGTATTTTCAAAAAATCGTAGGCGTCCAAGCATCATGCCTGTGAGAAAAAAAGCGAAGGTGAGGTAACCACGGGAAAACAGACCGAATTGAACATCGGCTTTCATTAAAATTCCCTGAACGGCATTTGATGCAAATACTTGCCATATACTGCCATTCCTCAGGGTATCAAAGTAAATATGCAGCTCCGGGCTCTCAGTCATAAATTCGATTGGACTGAAAATACTGCCGGCCCCAAACCAGTAATAAATGATAAACCGGGGCAAACCAAGAAATAATACTGTGGTAAGTACCAGCAACCAGCGCGTCGATACCCTGTGAAATAAAACCAAAAGCATACCCAGAAGTGCGTAAACGGTGAGTATATCACCCCTGTACAACGTTATTCATTGAATCCCCTGGAGGCGGTGCAGCCAGAAATTGTTCTGCAAAGTGAACAAAAACAATACCTGCCAGGGCAAACCCGCGCAAGGCATCAATGATTTCAATCCGTTTTAACAGGGGGCCGGGCTTTTTTGTTGTCATTACACAGAAATAATGTAATTATTCATGTGAATTATTGATGCCTGGTGTTATCAGGAATTACCCTGTTTATTTTCTGTCTGAGATAGGAGAATGATACCGTGCTGCATCATTTGATTCAGTGTCTTCATATATTTGTCGCCCATTTTATCGGATAGTTCTTTTTCAATATCCTGAACGGAACGATCAATCTCACCGGCGAGTTTTTTACCTCTTTGTGTCAGTTCAACGGATACGGATTTGCCATTCTGACGGCGTTTTAGCAAACCTTTTTTCTCCAGTTTGTCAATAAATCTTGTAACTGTTGACGGGGCAAGATGGAACATGGATCCTATCTCTTTTTGCCCGATTCCAGGACTCCTCTCAACAGCCATGATCACAAACGCGTATGAAGCTGTAAATCCAAACGGTCTTATTTTATTATCGGCCGCAGCTGATGTCAGCCGGGCTATTGCATTTGAATTGATATAGATGTTTCCGGAAAGATCTTCCATTTTTTTAAATTGTATGTGCAAATATATTTATTTTATCCTGAAATCAACAATTAATATTTTTCTTTTTAAATGCATTTAAAGTAGTTTCTTTTTTATATACAATTTACGATCTTCTGCAAACGGCTATAACCCCAACATGTACAGAGTACAACTGAAAAATTTCGAAGGTCCGCTCGACCTGCTGCTTTTTTTTATAAAGCGGGATGAGCTTGATATCTATGATATCCCCGTCTCTCATATTACTCATGAATTCCTTGAATATATAAAACTGCTGGAAGAGCTTGATCTGGAAGTAGCCAGCGAGTTCATACTGATGGCAAGTATTCTTATGTCGATCAAGGCAAAAATGATGCTTCCACAGGTTGAAAATGACGATGCAGAGCTGGATGATAATGATCCCCGGTATGAACTCGTTCAAAAATTGCTTGAGTATAAACGCTATAAAGAAATGGCGGAAAAACTCACTATCATGGATGAGGAAGTCCAAAAAAAATATCCGCGGGGAGACACCGATGTTGATACTGTTATGAAACAGGCTACAGGTGAAGCACTTACTGACGTTACACTATTCGATCTTATTTCCGCTTTCAGAAATGTACTGACTGATATCAGGCACAAACACAGTTATCACAGAGTAGAAAAAGTTACGGTGACGGTAGAGGAACAGGCTGAATTTGTATTAAACAGGCTGCAATCTTCCGGTAAAAGTTCATTTCTTGAGTTATGTCAAGAATTACAAACAAGAATGGAAGTGGTAGTTACGTTTCTTGCAATACTTGAAATGCTGAAAGAACATCAGATCAGCCTGTATCAGACTGAAGATGCTACTGAATTTTATCTGGATTTAAAACCGGTTGATGAGTTTATCACAGTGTAATGAACTGTATACTAATTTATTCATATCCTTAAAATGAGATTATTTATTATTGCGGCCGTAATTTTTATTACCGGATGTTCACAAACCTCAGATCTTGCACGTCAAAGTGATGAATCCGTACATGAAAAATTATATCAATTTAAAAATGTTATTACCGACAGCCTGCTTTATCAGCATTTGTCTGTAATTGCCCATGACTCGCTCGAAGGCCGCGATACAGGTATGCCGGGACAAAAGAAAGCTGCAGAGTATCTTGCCTCACAACATCGTTCTATGGGATTGAAACCAATGGGTGACAACGATACCTATTTTCAAAATTTTACGCTGAATGCCAACCGGACTGACAGCCTTGTTTATAAACTTTATTCAACGTTTAGTAATGACACGCTGCTTGTAGACTCCTACACGGCTGCAGCTGCTCAGAACAGTCCGTTTATTAAACTTTTTGGCGGTTCGGTGCCACTTTCGGGTGATATCATTTTTGCCGGTTTCGGCGTGGATGATTTTTCACGTAATGTGAATCATCTCGGTGATAAAAACCTGGCAGGAAGCTGGATTCTTATATTTGAAGATATTCCATACATTATTGAAGGGGATACCCTTGTGAATCCCGCAATTACCGGTAATTCTAGATTCGGTACCATACTCGGCCAAAAAGGAGCCGATGGTGTGCTGCTTATTGGCACTGAAACCCGGCAGGCATTTCAGAAACTTTCTGAAATCGATGCACAGCTTCTGAGTAAACCAACCGGCATGAGTCTTCCTTATCTTCAGCGTTCACCTGCGGGCCAGTTTCCAAAAGGAATAATTAAATTAGACCCCACACTTGCCGCCACCATACTTGGCTTTGAATTTATTGAAGAACTATATGCCTACTATGATAAAATAACTGCCAATATCAGGGATTTTGAGCCCTTTAAACTTGATTATACCCTTGATTACACACCCTATAATCGTTCCGTTGAAGTGGATACGGAAAATGTTATTGCACTATTTGAGGGCGGTGACCCTGAATTAAAAGAGGAAGTAATTGTTCTTACAGCTCATTATGATCATCTTGGGATCACATTTCCTGACGAAACCGGTGATATGATAAACAATGGAGCCGATGATGACGGCAGCGGCACGGTTGCCTTGCTTGCCATTGCACAAGCTCTGCAGAATGCTGCCGGAAATGGATACAGGCCGGACCGGAGTGTGCTTTTTCTTCATGTAACGGCTGAAGAAAAAGGGTTACTGGGCTCCCGGTATTACTCTGATCATCCGGTTGTGCCTATCGAAAATACTGTAGCCAATTTTAATGCGGATATGATAGGAAGAAGCACACCTGACAGAAGGGAATCCGGCAACACCGATTATGTCTTTGTTATAGGCGGAGAAATTATCTCATCCACACTCGATAGTCTTGTACAGGTAGCCAACCGGTCATCCGTAAACATGAATCTGGATCCAAAATACAATGACCTGGCAGATCCCAACCAGTTTTACCGGCGCAGTGACCACTGGAATTTCGGGAGGCTTGGCGTACCTTTTGTTTTTTTCTTCACAGGTGTGCATGAAGATTATCATCGCCCATCCGATACAATTGACAAAATTGATTTTCCAAAATTAACAAGAGTAACCCGGCTCATCTACACATCCGTTATTGAAACAGCCAATCACAGTAAACGCCCGGTGGTTGACAGCGAAGAGTTTATCAGAATTACACAATAGAATTATCCTTCCTCGGGCAGGAGGCTGCACAGCCGGGGAAACTAATCCTGCTTGTACTTAAACAGATGATCGGCACCAATTTTTTCTTCAGCCTGGCTTAAAGCATACGCACTGTCAAATAAAACGATTGGATTATCTTCCAAATCTTTGGTTACATGTGTTGAATAACTGCTTTCAAGTTTTTCAATCATGTCCGGTTTGCCAGATGGGAGCCATCGGGCGGCGTAATAACTCATAGGCTGTTTAACCAGTTCCACACCATATTCAGCAAGCATCCTGTGTTCCACCACATCAAACTGAAGTACACCGACTGTTCCGAGCAAAAGCTCGTTACCCACTCCCTGAGGCACTTCAAAGACGTGAACAACACCCTCTTCCGAAAGCTGTTTTAATCCTTCACGAAGCTGCTTTCTTTTAAACGGGTCTTTGGTTAACACTTTCATAAAATGTTCGGGGGTAAAAAGTGGAATTACATTAAACTCCACCGGATCATCCTCATAAAGTGTGCTGCCTATTCTGAAAAATCCCGGGCTGAAGAGTGAAACTATATCGCCGGGATATGCTTCTTCCAGAATATTGCGTTCATCTCCCATTAATGTGTGAGGGGTACTCAACCGAACCTTTTTCCCTGTTCCGGCATGAAAAACTTCCAGTCCGCGTTTAAATTTGCCCGATGTAATTCGAACAAATGCCGCACAATCTCTGTGATCAGGATTCATATTCGCCTGTAGTTTAAAAATAAAGCCGGAAAACGGCTCGAATAAATTCCGTAAGGTATCATTTCCATTTTTATAAGGCTGGGGCGAAGGAGCAAGCTCCTTAAAATAGTTCAGAAACACATCCAGCCCAAAATTATGAAGGGCGGATCCAAAAAATACCGGGGTGACCTCGCCTTTTTTAAATCCATCCATGTCCATATTCTCAAACATGTCTTCAATCAGCATGATCTCTTCATTGAGCTGGCTTTTATCAGACTCCGATAAACTGCTTTTCTCAATTCCTTCATCAAGCGGATAAATCACAGATTCCGCTTTTTTTGCTCCGTGTTCACTTTTTACATATAAATGCAACTTTTTCCCTATCAGGTCATAAATTCCCTGGAATCTCTGTCCGTAACCAACCGGCCAGCTTGCGGGTACAGCCTCAATTCCCAATTTGTTTTCAATATTACTGAGCACTTCAAGAGGATCCATTCCCGGCCGGTCACATTTATTCACAAATGTGATAACCGGAACCTTTCGTAATTTACATACTTCGAAAAGTTTTTCAGTCTGCTCCTCCACGCCCTTGGCAACATCAATAACCATCAGGCCGCTATCGGCTGCAACCAGTGTTCGTAAAGTATCTTCAGAAAAATCCTTATGCCCCGGTGTGTCAAGCAGGTTATATTTGATATTGTCCTTTTCAAACCGCAAAACAGATGAAGTAACGGAAATACCCCGTTCTTTCTCAATAGCCATCCAGTCAGATGCAGCATAGCGTGCAGCTTTTCGCTGACGTATGGAACCGGCTTCGTGAATCGCACCTCCGTATAGAAGAAGTTTTTCTGTAAGAGTGGTTTTACCAGCATCCGGATGAGATATAATGGCAAACGTCCGGCGTTTTTTCGACTCCTTTAAAATGGCATCTGAATGTTTAGTAATGTTTGGCATAAAATTACTTCGAATTTTGCAAAGACTTAAAAGATACGAACTATTGAATTTGTTATCACATTCAAATTTTTCTTATTACCTTTGGTTGACCTTTCAATTATTCTAATCGCACCAGCATTGCTATGAGTTTTAATGTAATCACATTGATCGGGCTTATTGCCGCAGCATGTACAACCATTGCGTTTGTGCCCCAGGTTTTAAAAACATGGAAATCTAAAACAGCCAAAGA
This sequence comes from Balneolaceae bacterium, assembly GCA_050329675.1. Classification (GTDB taxonomy): domain Bacteria; phylum Bacteroidota; class Rhodothermia; order Balneolales; family Balneolaceae; genus CAYVBJ01. The sequence goes on along the minus strand of JBHJOO010000607.1, from coordinate 2,319 downwards.
TTTATCGCTCGGAACATTTTCCCTTTTTACGACAGGCATTGTTCTTTGGCTGGTTTACGGATTCCTTATTATGGATTTGCCTATCATTGCTGCAAATGCGGTAACCCTTCTTTTGGTTGCAGCCATTCTGTTCTTTAAACTAACTTTTGACCGTGAGCAGGAGTAGCGTCGTGTCAACTTTAATAGTACGGTTATGGGATGATTCAGAGTTGAATTTCACGGGTTTCACGCAAAGAGCACAATGTTTACGCAAAGGCCTGTTTTTCACTTTTCACTTTTGACCCTGACAATAACTGTCGGAATTTCGCTTCGAAGTAAATTCTATTAAACTCTTAAAATAAACCCAGTTGTTTATCCTGTTGCTCGATTGGCCATGCCGGCATGGGATTTACTTCAATCAGTTTTTTTAATTCATTGTGAAAGTATCTGGCCAGTTCCGGTGCATAAAAAGGAGAAGGAGCATGTATAAATACATAGGGATGCTTTCCGTCTCTGATCCAGTCTGCCACAATGATCGTCCACTCTTTCAGATAGGTTGAATTATTTAAAATATCATTACCTCCCACATAACGAATAAACGGTTTTGAACCTGTAGAGTTAAAGCGAACCGGCAATTTCGGCTTTTTATCCTGAGCCTCTAATACTGATTTTTCACCCGATTGCAAATTATGGAGCCTCCGGGTGTCGAATATAACACGATCTACGTGATAACTCTTTAACATTTCATTAAGACGTCGTTCATTCCTGCCCTTGTCATAGTAATCGGGATGCCTGACTTCAACCGCATACGAGTAGTGAGGCGGTAAAATATCCAACAACTTTTCAAGTTTTTCAAACTCCTTAAAGGAAAACTGACTGCTTAACTGAAGGTGAAAGGGCCCAAGATTTTTACGGATAGTTTCAAAAAGGTCTAAAAATTCTGCCACCTCCTCACCGACGTTATTCAGGCGATTAAAATGCGTTATGGATTGAGGAAATTTGAAGCAGAATTTAAATCCATCGGGTACGCTCTCTCCCCATTTTTTAACTGTCTCCGGAGCAGGTACACGGTAAAATGTTGTATTGCCTTCAACCGTATTAAAAACGGAAGCATATTGCTGCAGAAATGAATCCGGTTTTGCATCCTTTGTATAAAAATGCCCGGCCCATTCTTTCACTCCCCATTGGGTAGTACCCAAACTATACCTTGTAATCATTTTCACTCCGTTTATTTACACGTAATAAAAGAAATTTTTTTCATAATTAAAGGTACCGCTTCCATATTTGTATTCCCCGCTGCATCTGCTATATTTCGGCGTTAAATATTTTAAACGAATCAACTGTTTGAGGAATATAATTTTTTCATTTATTTAACGGGAAGGTTTATTGATTGTAACTGACCAAATCATTCCGAATTGGACGTCTTATATCTGTCAATACGTTAACAACATAAAAAAATGCCTTTTAACTGGCTTGATTATTCGGTAATAGCCGGATATATCCTTTTAATGGTTGCTGCCGGATGGATTGCCAAAAAACGGGAACAGGAATCACTGAGTGATTATTTTACCGGCGGCAAAAATCTGCCGTGGTGGCTGATCGGCATTTCAATGGTAGCAACTACATTTGCGGCCGATACACCACTGGCAGTAACGGGAATCATTGCAAGTGAGGGAATTGCCGGGAACTGGATTTGGTGGAATTTTATGTTTTCCGGACTTTTCACCGTATTTCTATATGCCAAATTATGGAAAAGAGCCGATGTAATTACGGATGTGGAGTTTATCAGCATTCGCTACAGCGGTAAACCGGCAAAAATTCTTCGCGGATTCAGGGCTGTTTACCTCGCACTTCCCATCAACTGTATCATCCTTGGATGGGTCACTGTAGGGATGGCAAAAATTCTGACAATCGTTACCGGGGCAGAGCAGTGGATGGTGATCACAGCTCTATATGTATTGATTGGAATCTATATTTCTCTGTCCGGACTCTGGGGGGTAATCGTGACCGATTTTATTCAGTTCATACTTGCCATGATCGGATCCATTCTTCTTGCATGGTATGCCGTTGATTCCGTTGGCGGCCTTTCCAGCCTTCAGGATCAGTTATCGGTTCATTTTGGAGCAGATTCATGGGCACTATCAATGAATCCGTTTACCAATCCAGAAATAGCGATGGCTACTGCTCTTGTTTGGGTCGGCATGATGTGGTGGGCTTCGTGGTACCCTGGAGCAGAGCCGGGAGGGGGCGGTTATATAGCGCAGAGAATGTTCTCTGCCAAAGATGAGAAAAATGCTGTTGGGGGAACACTTCTCTTTAATGTGATGCACTATGCCGTTC
>JBHJOO010000453.1:0-2192 GCA_050329675.1 Balneolaceae bacterium | reverse complement strand
CAGTGAAATTGCCAGCCCCTGGAAAATGGGATCAAAAAGAATCACGATAGCTGCAATTACAACTGTACCGGCCGTAAGCAGGATGGGCAGCGTTCGAACGGCACCACACTCAATTACAGCCTGTTCAAACGGAATTCCGTCTTCCAGCCGCAGGTTGATAAAATCAATCAGTAGCACAGAGTTCCGAACCATGATTCCTGCAAGGGCAATCATTCCGATCATGGAAGTTGCTGTGAAAAAGGCACCGAAAATCCAATGGCCAAGTAAAATACCGATCAATGAAAGCGGTATGGCTATCATCATAACAAACGGCACTTTAAAATCCTGAAACCATCCGATAATGAGCATATAAATGATTACCAGAACCACCGCAAACGCTATTCCCAGGTCTCTGAAAACTTCATAGGTAATCTGCCATTCCCCATCCCACTTGAGGGTATAATCATCTTGCATAAATGGCTGCCCGGCAAAAATCTGATTGAGGCTGAATCCCGGAGGCATTTCAATATTTTCAATCCGGCTGCCTGCATCCAGTATGGCATAGACAGGGCTTTCGATCGCTCCTGCCACCTCAGCCGTTACATAGGTAACCCTGCGCTGGTTTTTTCTGTGAATAGATGGTTCAAGCTGCTGCTCAGTTATTTCTACCAGGTTTTGAACCGGTATCATCTCACCGTTAATTGAACGGACATGAATACGGCCCAGATTGTCTGCATCCGACCGGTCTTTATCCGGCACCTGTAAAACAATCGGAACCGGTTCAATTTCATCAGGCAGGCTTATATGTGATGCCGTGAGGCTGCCAACTACAAGTGCGATCGTATTGGCCACCTGCGATGGCTGTACTCCCGCCATTCCGGCTTTGGTGTTGTGAATGCTCATTTTAATTTCCGTCTGCGGTTCTTCCACCATCCAGTCAACATCCACAACTCCGTCAAGATCTTCAAAAATGGTTTTAACTTTTTCGCCGATTATTCTCTGCTGAACAGTCTCAGGCCCATAAATTTCGGCAACAAGTGTTGAAAGCACCGGCGGGCCCGGCGGCACCTCAACTACTTTTACATTGGCGTTATACTTTTTTCCAGCCTGTTGTACAATGGGCCGGATACGTTTTGCTATATCATGGCTTTGGTCACTCCTGTCTGATTTATCCAGCAGGTTTACCTGGATATCTGCCACATTCGGTGCACTTCTTAAATCGTAATGCCGGACAAGGCCATTGAAATTAATCGGGGCATGTGTTCCAGCATAGACCTGGTAATCATACACCTCTGGAATATCAGCTATTGAAAGAGCAATTTCCCTTGCTGCGGCGTTTGTCCTTTCGAGTGTAGTGCCTTCCGGCATGTCGATAATCAGCTGTACTTCATTTTTGTTATCGAACGGCAGCATTTTAACTTCCACCGATCTGAAGTAGAATAACAGGGTAGATGCAAGCAACAGGATGGTAACACTGATAATAAACGTCCACCTCATTTTTACACTATCGAGCAGCGGTTGCATCGTTTTGCTGTAAACTTTATAAATAAATGTTTCTTCCAGACTGTATGCTTTATCTCTTTTTTTACTCTCTTTAATAGCACCTGCTGGCAACAACTTAAATCCGAGCCAGGGAACAATGATCAGGGCAATAATAAGCGAAAAAATCATCGCAAGAGAAGCACCAATCGGCATCGGGCTCATATAAGGCCCCATTAATCCCGAAACAAAAGCCATAGGCAAAACGGCTGCAATCACTGTAAATGTGGCGAGGATCGTTGGATTGCCCACTTCGTTGATAGATGCAATAGCCGCCTGCTTAAAGGGCAGTTTCTTCATTTTAAAATGGCGGTGCATATTTTCAGTTATGATAATTGAATCGTCCACCACAATCCCGGTAACAAAAACAAGTGCAAAAAGAGTGATTCGGTTCAGTGTGTAACCGAACATGTAATAAACGAAGAGTGTGAGTGCAAACGTAATCGGAACGGATAAAAATACAACAAGCCCGCCCCGCCAGCCCATGGCCAGCACTACAACGAATGTGACGGCCAAAACCGCGGCCAGAAGGTGTTCAAGAAGGGATAAAACTTTTTTTGATGCAGTTTCGCCATAATTCCGGGTTACAGTGATCTCTACTTCAGCAGGAATGAGTGTCCCCTTCAGCCGGTCTGTTTTATCCAGGATTTGAGATGCAATCGTCATAGCATCTG
>JBHJOO010000045.1:0-5771 GCA_050329675.1 Balneolaceae bacterium | reverse complement strand
CGTTCTTTTTCTTTATCTAACCCGCACACGGATCGATTCGCTGATTGCCTCACCATCTGCTGTTGTGAGTTCAAGCGTTCCCTGCCATGCGCCATCCATTTCGAAGAAAATATCACCTGTCAGCTGAACACCGCTTTTGGTAAACCCGGTGCCGGTATCCATCCGGGGCATGGCTCCCATAGCCGGCATATGCAAATCAAGCCTGCCTTCATCAAGTTCGATAATTTCTCCGTCCCGCATTGCACGGATAATCAATGAAATTTCTCCTGCCCGGAACTCTCCGCCGGGAGCAAGTATCTCAATTTGATAGGCGCCGGACTCAACCGTATGCGCCGTTTCAGGTTCAGCCGCCCCGCATCCTGCAAGAAGCAGAATTACAGAGACTGCCAGAAGTGTTGTGATTAAGATTGACTTTTCCTTTATCATAATGGATCCTCTTTTTTTGTTTATAGTTTTATGAAGCTTTTTAAAGACTTCATTTTCTCAGATGTTTAAATATTATTTAGATGCTGATTTTTGGTAGTTAAAAGTGAAAATAAAGTTCATTAACTTCATGAACCCACCCCTCGATCGGCAAATCAGGCTACGCCTTTTTGCCTTCACTTTCCCCTCCCAAGAGGGAAAATCCAAATCAAGACTCAAGACTTTAATCTTTCCAATATGGTTCTTTTTTTAATTCATGGGTTCTGTAAATTAAATAAATTGAGGGTATGATCAACATGGCAAGCATTAATGCTGTTGCCAGGCCGCCGATCAGCGGAGCCGCAATACTCTTCATCGCTGTAGCTCCCACACCCATAATGAACATAACCGGAATAAGGGCAAATGCATCGGTTGTAACCGTCATCAGTACCGGCCTTAAACGCTGAACTGAACCCTCGATGACGGCTTCTTTCAGATCCGGCAATCCTGTCATTCTGCCTTCCTCAATTCGCTGATCAACGGCATCATCAAGGTAAACCAGCAGAATCACCCCCAGCTCTGCCGAAAGGCCCGCAAGAGCAATCATCCCGACCCAGACGGCAACACTGATATTATAATCAAGAATCCAGAGCAGCAGGAAAGCGCCAATTGTTGCAAATGGAAGTGTTCCCAGTACAATCAGGCATCTTGGAATCGATTTAAAGTTCAGGTATAGAAGAAAAAATATGATCAGAATCGTAACCGGTATCAGAATAAGCAGCCTTTGCTGCATTCTCTGCATAAATTGATACTGTCCAACCCATTGTAATGCTACCCCTGCCGGAAGTTCTATTTCACGGCTGATTATTTCCCAGGCTTCCTCCACATATCCGCTCAAATCCCTGTCGGGCGCCACGTTTACATTAATCAGGTTCCGCAGCTGTCCCATATCCGTATCGATCATTGGAGGACCGGTGGTATATTCTATCTCTGCGAGCATTCCCAGTGGAATTTGCGCACCCCCGGAAGCCGGAATAAATACCCGCCGGAGTTCATCGAGATCCTGCCGAAGTTCCCTCCCATAGCGAACACTCACAGGATAGCGTTCACGTCCCTCCACGGTTTCGGTGATGTTCATACCGCCAACGGCCATCTCAATCATTGCATTTACATCATTGGTAGAAAGACCATACCGGGCTGCATCATCACGATTTGGTTTTATATCGAGGAAATAACCGCCTGTCGGACGCTGAGCAACCGCACTTCGTGTGCCGGGTATCTGACGAAGCAGCTCTTCTATTTCAACAGCTACTCCTTCAATCGTTTCGAGATCCGGGCCCAACACATTTAATGCAACTGGCGCACGAACTCCTGTCGCCAGCATTTCCAGCCGTGTTTGTACCGGCATCCACCAAATATTCGGAAACCCGGGTATCTGCAGCTGCTCATCCATTTCGGTAACGAGTTCATCCCAAGTGATCGATCTCTCTTCTGGCCATACCCACCGGAATGGCGGTTTCATCCAATCAGGCATCCAGCCGGAGTACCAGCGTTGTTTTTCAACATTTCTCCATTCCGAAGGATCTTTCAGAATAACGGTAGTCTCGAACATATTTAATGGAGCGGGATCCGTAGCGGTTTGCGCGCGGCCCGCCTTCCCCTGCACACTTACAACTTCGGGAAATGATTTCAGAATTTGACCGGTAATATTGAGCATATACTGCGCTTCGGCAACAGACATCCCGGGAGGAGATGTGGGCATATAGAGAATGGCTCCCTCCTCAAGAGGGGGCATAAACTCAGAACCGAGTTGATTGTAAATCGGAACTGCTGAAAGTATTCCAATAACGGCAATTGCCGCAACAATCCACCTGTGATCCAGTAAAAAACGGGCAACCGGCTGATACATCTTGTGAAGAAAACGGCTTACAGGATGATTCTCCTCGCTTCGGATTTTACCCTTAACAAGCAGTGCAATTAAAGCTGCTGAAAAGGATATGGATAAGAGAGCAGCAACCAGCATGGCAAACGTTTTCGTAAAGGCAAGAGGCCGGAAAAGTCGGCCTTCCTGTGCCTCGAGTCCAAAAACAGGCAGAAAACTGATCGTGATAATTAACAATGCAAAAAAGATCGGGCGTCCAACCTGTTTTGTTGCTTCAATAATGATTTGTGTACGATCTTCCTTTCTTCCGCCTTTCTCCCAATGGTCAAGCCGTTTGTGCACATTTTCAACCAAAACAACGGCTGCATCAACCATCACACCAATTGAAATAACAATGCCTGCAATAGACATTACATTGACGGTTATTCCCACGAGATAGATCAAAACAGATGATATGAGCACGGCAACCGGCAGTGTAATGATGATCACAAGTGCACTCCGGATATGTAGAAGAAACAAGCCGACAACCAAAAGAACAATGATCATTACCTGAATCAGGGTACCCGTAAGAGTTGAGATAGCTTCACTGATCAGTTCGGAGCGGTCGTAGGTAACTTCAAGAGTAACACCGGGAGGGAGGGAGGCTTCAATTTCAGTAATGCGCTCTTTTACACGATTAATCACATTCATTGCATTTTCACCGTATCGCATCACTACGATACCGCCGACAGTTTCACCTTTACCGTTCCATTCACCGAGTCCCCGGCGCTGGTCTCCGCCAATTTCCACAGTGCCGAGATCTCTGACAAAAACGGGGCGTCCTTCCCTTTCTTCTACAACGATATTTTCAAGATCTTCAGCTGACTGGATATATCCGCGGCCCCGCACCATTACCTCCGTTCCTCCCATTTCGATTGTTCGGCCGCCTGCATCCCGGTTGTTTTCACGAATGGCATCTGCAATTTTCATTAAAGGAATATCATAGGCGAGAAGTTTGACGGGATCAACTGTAACCTGGTACTGTTTTACAAATCCTCCAAAGCTTGCCACTTCAGCCACTCCCGGCAAGCTCTCCAGCCAATACCGCAGCGACCAGTCGTTAAAACTTCTCAGATCAGCCAGATTGTTCTGTCCTGACGTATCGACCAGTGCATATTGAAAAACCCATCCGACACCTGTTGCATCGGGCCCGAGAGTAGGAGTTACCCCCTCGGGAAGATCATCCTGTATCTGGTTCAGATACTCCAGCACTCTGCTTCTGGCCCAATACATATCGGTTCCTTCTTCAAATATTGCATATACAAATGAAGCTCCAAACATCGACTGGCCACGAACAAATCGTATGTTGGGTGCCGCAAGAAGGGTGGAGGTAACCGGAAAGGTAATCTGGTCTTCCACAATATCCGGACTTCTACCCTCCCATTCGGTGAATATAATAACCTGCGGGTCCGAAAGGTCAGGCAGTGCATCGAGAGGTGAATGAACTAATGCCCAGGCTCCTGCTCCGGCAAGAAGAAGAACAAGGAGAATGACCATTCCCTTATTGTTCATGCTGGTTTCAATAATTTTATCGATCATGGAATTACCTGTATCTGATAATGATTAAAAAAAATGTTTTGGGTTGATTTAATAGTGAAAAGGCAAAACGCAAAAGTGAAAGGGTAAACTCTTTGTTTTCAGCCCTTTGCCTAAGCTTGATTAACACACCCCTAAATCCCCTCTCAAGTTGAGTGTTTTTCGAAATCCCGATACCTCGGGGAGGGGACTTCTTTGTCCTTTGCCTCGAGTTCAAAAAGTACATAGTTTCACTTTTGCGTTTTGCCTTTTCACAGATCCTGTCAATGTTGATGCTCAGGCATTGCTTCCGCACCAACACCTCTCAGTCGTGATTCAGCATCCAGCCAGAACCTTCCGTTGGTTACAACTCTGTCTCCGTCTTCAACACCATGCAGTACCTGATAGTAATCACCGGCAATAGGCCCGAGATGAACTTCAACCGGTTCGAACCGTCCCTCAACCGCTGCTTTGAAAACAACAGCCCGTTTACCTGTTATCAAAACCGCATCACGGTGAACGGATAGTGTTTCGCCGAGTTGTTCATGAATAGTTACCCAGCCATATTGATCCATTTTTAATTTGAAATCAGGATTTGAGACTTTGATTCTAACCGGAATTGTTCGTGATGTTTTATTCATCATCGGAGGAATAAAATAAACAATCCCATCATATTTCTCTCCCGGCCTGCCCTGTATTGCAAATTCAACCTTTTGGCCAAGCTGAATAAAAGGCAGATCATTTTCGTAGATATCGGCAAGAAGCCAGAGTTTCGTATGATCATTAATTCTGTATAACATGGAGCCCGGTTCGAATTTCAGTCCATCCATAACATTATGGTTCATAATATGTCCCGATACCGGGGAAACAAGTGAAACTTCAAGCAGAGGCTCGCCTTTTCCTTCCATTCGCTCTATTTCGGATTCAGGCATGTTTAGAAGCCGAAGCCGTTCACGTGCTCTTTCTGCGAGGCGATGATTATTGCCTTCCAAAGCAGTAAGATAATCCTGCTGATTACTTACAAGTTCGGGACTATAAACCGTCATAAGTTTCTGCCCTTTGTGAACATGAACACCTGTTTCATTTACAAATGTCTTTTCGATATATCCGCTTACCCTGGCAACCACTTCTGATAGATTTGGCTCGGAATGAGTTAATCTTCCAATTGTTCTGATATGCTTTTGTAATGAACGGTTCTTTACCGTATCGAGCTGCATGCCTATCAATTGCTGCTGAACCGGTGTAATTGGAAATGTTTCACCCGATGCGGATTCAGTCTGATCATCATTCTCACCTGGGGCTTTATGTTCGGAATGATCTTTATCCGTTTGCGAAACCTGATTGACAGGTACGGTTTCCGTATGATCATCGTGATCTGCATGATTATCGCCGGCAAACATAAAATATGATCCGATCAGAATACCTGTTATTAAAATGACTAAGTATCCGGCAGTTTTTTTAAATGTTGTCTTCATGATTTTTTTGGTTTTTGGAATTAAAATTCTTCAGGGGTGATATTGTGTTTTCCGGAGATGTAATCCAGCCAGGAGCTGGTGATATTCATATTGCTCAGAGCTTGTTCGCGCAGAAGGCGATAGTCCAGCAATCGCTGTTGCATTCTCAGTACTTCTTCAAATTGAACCCCTTCACTGGCGTATTCGGCCAGCAGCATCTCAACGGCCTGCTCCGTATAACGGATTTGTACATTACTGGCAAGTTTGAGGTTGCGATCTGCATTTCTCAAATTTTTCAATGCCGTTTCAAGATTAGTTAAAAGTCTGTTTTCCTTTTCTGCTTTCGCAAAATTTACAGATTTTTCAAACTGCCGGGCCTGTGCAACACGCGCCTGGTTCCTGTTTCTGAAAATGGGAACTTTTACCGACCCTCTTAGCATAAATGCATCCTTGCCATTATCTTCAATCTCCACCGGACG
>JBHJOO010000512.1:0-3014 GCA_050329675.1 Balneolaceae bacterium | reverse complement strand
GGTTAATTCCTCACGGCCTTCGGGGACGAGTGTACACAGGTGCGGATGAACGTCTGTACAGATTTTAATCATTTCTTCTGATGCAGCCATTTCAAAATCAAGAATCCCGGTAACCACTTTCTTTAACTTATATACATCTTCATCACGAATATGCCTCCTGTCTCCGCGAAGGTGAAAGACAATGCCTGCTGCACCAGCTTTTTCACATACAATTGCGGCTTCAGCCGGATCTGGATAACCTTCTCCCCGTGCATTGCGAAGTGTTGCAACATGATCTATATTTACGAGTAATCTCATTTATAGTTGAATATGTCATTAAGATTTAAGAAAATAAGCAAATCACTGCGAATAAGATAAAGAATATGTTTTCCCGTTTTCATTCCATTTTATTCATGATATGCCTGTTTATCGTTTCATGTGGTGTGGTAAGCCGTACCGCCCAGACAGATAGAAATGTAATTAATGAAGGTGGCAAGAATGAAATGAATTCCACTGCCCCCATGAGAAACACTTCGATTTCAGGAATAAATAACCAGCTTTACCAGGCTTACCAGGAATGGAAGGGGACGCCTCACATATTGGGTGGTGCCGGAATCAATGGTGTTGATTGCTCTTCTTTTACCCAGATCGTGTATAGTGAGTATTTTGGAATTGAGTTGCCAAGAAATACAAGGGAACAGCTTGGAGAAGGCCGGGGGATTCGCAGAAATCAAATAAGGCCCGGAGATCTTATTTTTTTCCAGACTTCCCGCCGGGATCTGCATGTAGGTATTGCTATGAATAACGGAGATTTTTTACATGCAGCATCGTCCACAGGTGTTGCCATATCCAATTTGAGTGAAAACTATTGGGCGGGCAGATATCTTGGAGCCCGGAGAATTTTGTAATATTCTTGTAAAAAACCTGTTCAGAGAAAATCTATATTCATCTCAGCCGTTTATGGAGTGTCCTGATAATTGATTAAATTTTTACAGTTTATTTCTATGTGAACCTGTAGTTTATAACATTTGAAAAGAATAAAAGATACTTATTACGACAAAGGGAAAATTATCAAACGAAGAAATTTTTATATGAATTTTAAAAAACTTTTATCAATAAAGCTGCTTTTAACTGTTCTCATGGTGATTGGCTTATCCACCGGTAGTAATGCTATGCAAGTGGCAGGGCCGGCAGGAAGTGCAGGCAAAGTTGATGTTGATATTTATCATGAGTTTGAATCGGTTCCTGCGGGTGAATTTTTCAAGGTGGCTGTAATTCTTGATATTGAAGACGGGTGGAAAATTAACGCCAATCAGCCTACAGAAGATTTTTTGATAGGTACAGAACTGAATCTTGAACAGCGGGAAGGTTTTGTGATTGCAGATATGCGTTATCAAAAAGGCAAAATGCTGGATGTGGATTTTGCTGATAACCCGATTAACATCTATGAGAAGAAAGTCCCGATATTTGTTGAATTCAGAAGCTCAGGTAATCTTGAACCCGGGGAATACACAATTAACGGAACACTCAGGGTTCAGGCATGTGATGATCATGTGTGTCTTGCACCAAGCAATATTGATATTTCAATTCCTGTAAATGTTGTTGAGAGTGGTACAGAGGTAGCAGCAATAAACAGTGATATTTTTAAAGATTTTGATTCGGCTGTAGTAGCTGGTTCGGCGGCCGACCGTAATGAAATTGCTCAATTGTTTGACGAAAGTGGTTTGATCTGGGCATTTGTCGGTATCTTTTTTATTGGACTTGCTTTAAATCTGACTCCATGTGTTTATCCCATGCTTTCAGTTACAGTATCACTATTTGGCGGACAAGCTTCAGAGAATTCTACTCTTGGTAAATCATTTTCTATGGCTTCCATATATGTATTTGGAATTGTATTTATGTATAGTGTTTTAGGAGTTGTTGCCGCCTATACTGGAAGCCTCTTTGGCAGCTGGCTGCAGAGTCCATGGGTACTTGCAGGTATTGGATTACTTCTTTTTCTTCTGGCACTGAGTATGTTTGGATTATATGAACTGCAGCTCCCTCCATGGTTGACTCAGAAACTGGGCAGTGCTCAAAACAGTACCGGAGGAGTTATCGGACATTTTATCTCAGGCCTTGCAGTGGGGATATTTGCTGCTCCCTGTATTGGCCCACCCATTATAGCACTGCTTGCATTTGTTGGCCAGCAAGGTGATCCGTTTTTCGGATTTTTCACATTCTTTATATTAGCATTCGGACTTGGATTCCCTTATCTGATTCTTGGCACATTCAGCGGCTTGCTTACAAAAATGCCAAAATCAGGAATGTGGATGGTATGGGTTAAAAAAGTATTTGGCATTGTTCTGATCGGGGCTGCACTTTTCTATGCAGGCCTGGCTTTCTTCCCAGCTTATGTATTCCATGTAATACCGGCTACAATAATTCTCGGAGGTATTTACCTTGGCTTTATTGAAGGCACAAGCAATGACAATAAACTATTCAGGCGTGTTAAGTGGGCAACTGGTGTGGCTGCACTGATAGGAGGGTTTATGCTCGTTCAGAACCTGCAGCTTGAAAGTATAGAATGGAAGGAATATTCGGAAGATGAAGTGGAAATGGCACTTGCCGAAAACAGGCCGGTAATGCTCGATTTTTATGCCGATTGGTGTATTCCCTGTCTTGAACTCGACCGGCTGACTTTTACGGACACCGAAGTTATCAGCAAAACAGAAAATTTTATGAAACTAAAGGTAGATCTCACCAATTATGATTCACCTGAATCTGAAGAACTTCGAAAAAGATACGATGTGGCTGGTGTGCCTACCATCATTTTTCTTGACCCGGCCGGTAATGAAGTACCTGATACAAGAGTTGTCGGTTTTCTTAATGCAAATGAATTCTTGAAACGGGTTGAAAGAGTTCCTGCTGAATCCCCCGTAGTTTCAGCAGAAGAGTAGGATTTGATTTAATCGTCTGACGGTCTGTCGCATAGCAGCCCTGACACGGATGGTCGGGATTACAGGAGTGTCTCCAAACGGGCAGGCTGTAGGCCT
>JBHJOO010000127.1:0-8734 GCA_050329675.1 Balneolaceae bacterium | reverse complement strand
GTATCACCATTCAGAAAGTCATTTATTGTACGGTTAACTGATATGTGATGGATGGTTAATTCAGGTTATTAACCACAGAGTTTCACAGATTGATGCACAGAGTCTCACAGAGAGGCTATGGTCAGATATGAATCATTAATCTGTGTTATCCGGTTGATTTCTCTATTCTGTTTTTTAATGCCGCAAGGAGAGGCTGATCAGATTTCTCCGGTAAATCTTCTATTACAATCCGGGCGATTTTGTCTTTATCTGCCATCCGGAAAATATCGTATAAACTTTTGGCAAATTGATTATAATTTTGATCAAAATGATAAATAACAGGGTTACCCGGCAATGATGGGGGGGAAGCAGAGTGAGTGATCAGAATCACAGGTTTATTATCCCTATTTTGAAATTGTGAAAGCCATGAAACTTTAGCTTCAGGCTTGTAATGGGTGTATTTTATACCGGGACTTCGGGGTGTATCTTTACCGGTATGAGAAGCATAAACTACAGGTACTCCGCATATTTTACTTAATTCTTCAGGTTCAAATTTACCGGGCCTCAAAATAGTAAATGGCTTAGAAGTTACATCCAAAACGGTAGATTCAAGGCCAATATCTGTCCTGCCACCGTCCAATACTGGAAAATTCTGCCCTAAATCTTCCATAACATGTTCAGCTCTTGTTGGGCTTGGTTTTCCCGATCGGTTCGCACTTGGCGCTACCAGTGGCCCGGTTTTTCTGATTAACTCCAATGCCAGCGGATGGTCCGGAATACGGATGGCTACAGTGTCAAGTCCCCCGGTTACAATATCCGGTACTGCGGTAAGCTTTTTAAAAATCAGGGTAAGAGGTCCTGGCCAGCACGATTTCATCAATAATGCAGCCGCTTTTGGAACTTTCGCTGCAAAATTTTTTGCCTGTCCCGGCTCACAAATATGTACAATCATTGGATTATCAGCCGGACGGCCTTTCAAATCAAATATTTTTTCTACGGCCCTGACATCGGTAGCTAATGCGCCGAGTCCATAAACTGTTTCGGTAGGAAAGGCGGCGACTTCACCATCGAGAATAATCCGGGCAATATCATCAACAGTCAAACGGCTACCTCTGTTTTATTCTCATTTAAGACAGCGTGTAATTCTTTTAAAAACCCAAGAGCACCTGCAGGATCTGGAATTTGGTGAATAACGAGTCGAACAGATTCGTCTTTTTGGATTACCTGGAACTGGTCTGTTTTCAAAGATTCAATCTGGCTTAACAATCTTTGAAATAATCCGTTGTCATAAAAATCGGTACTTAGCTTGTTGTTGTTTTTGGGACAAGTTAACCACATTCGATCTGCACGAATGGTAACTTTTGTGAGCATTAACCGGGATGCATAATATTTAATCCGGGTAGCCATTAATAAATTTTTACCGCTTTCAGGCAGTGGCCCGAAACGGTCTTTTACTTCTTCGTGCCAGTCATCTATTTCACTGTCACTTTCAGCGCCTGCAAGTTTTCTGTAAAGGTTCATACGCTCCACATTATCCTGGACGTATTCATTATCGAGATAAGCGGTATAATCAAATTCTACCTGTGTATCGGGATATTTCAGTTTAGAAGGCTCAGTTTCAAATACTCCTTTAAACTCTGTCTCTTTCAGTTCTCTGACGGCATCATCCAGTATTTTGGTGTAAAGTTCAAAACCAATTTCATTAATAAAACCACTTTGTTCAGCTCCAAGGATATCACCGGCTCCGCGTATGTCCAGATCACGCATGGCAATATTGAAACCGGCCCCGAGATCAGAAAACTCTTCGAGAGCCATAAGCCGTTTTCGGGAATCCTGCGAAAGCTGCCTGATTGGCGGGGTTAAAAGGTAACAGAAAGCTTTTCTATTGGATCGGCCCACACGCCCGCGTAACTGGTGCAGCTCAGATAACCCGAACTGATTTGCATTGTTTATAATAATTGTATTGGCATTGGAAATATCAATACCGTTTTCAACAATATTTGTGGATACAAGCACATCGAATTTATTCTGATAGAAATCATTGATAATCTTCTCAAGCCTTGACCCGGGCATCTGTCCGTGGGCAAACCTGACCCGAATATCGGGCACAAGCTGACGCACCATGTTAGCCACTTCCTCAATGGTTTTTACTCTGTTGTGTATAAAGAAAACCTGGCCTCCACGGGAGTTTTCATGAACGATTGCGTCACGAATCAGATCTTCATCAAAAGCGTGGATTTCGGTATAAACAGGCTGCCTGTTTGCAGGCGGAGTGTTTATGATACTTAAATCCCTTGCTCCCATAAGTGAAAATTGCATCGTCCTTGGAATAGGTGTGGCTGTCATCGTCAGAACATCAATGGTTGCCCGGTATTCTTTCAGTTTTTCTTTGGCTTTAACACCGAATCGCTGTTCTTCATCAATAATTAGAAGCCCAAGGTCATTGAATGCAACATCTTTTGAAAGAAGCCTGTGGGTGCCAATAACGATATCGACAAGACCTTTTGATAGATCCTCAATAATTCTTTTCTGTTCGCCGGCTGTCCGAAACCTTGAGAGTGATTCAATCCTGACAGGGAAATCTTTCATTCTTTCCATGAACGTTTTTGTATGCTGATCGGCAAGAATGGTGGTAGGAACCAACACGGCAACTTGTTTCTGATCCATTACCGCTTTAAAAGCAGCCCGGACAGCTACCTCGGTTTTTCCAAAACCAACATCACCGCAGATCAATCGGTCCATCGGTTGATTTGATTCCATATCCCGTTTAACCTTGTCGATGGCGTTCAGCTGGTCGGGTGTCTCCTCAAATTCAAACCGTGCTTCCATTTCGGTTTGCCAGGAATTATCTTCAGTAAATTTCCAGGCTTGCAGTGCTTTTCTTTTTGCGTAAAGCCGGATTAGCTCTCTTGCAATATCCTGAACATTTTTTCGTGTTTTTGCTTTTTTCCGGGCCCATTCGCCTGATCCGAGCCGGGTAATTCGTGGCACTTTCCCCTCTTTTCCCGAGTATTTTTGAAGTTTATGCAGGCTGGATACATTTACGTATAAAATGGAATCATCCCTATATTGCAAAATTGCTGCTTCCTGAATGATATCGCGAACTTTAATTTTCTTAAAACCGGCAAACGTTCCAATTCCATAGTCTACATGTACTACATAGTCACCGACGTTCAGCTCTTTAAGTTCTTTTAACGAAATACCACCGGTTATGCGTTTTTGTCTGATTTTTGGCCTGTGATACCGGTTGAATATCTGGTGATCGGTAAGCAGGGCAAATTCATTATCCAGAATAAATCCTTCATGGAGGCTTAAAAGAGCAGTATCATAATTAAATTTATCATCTGCTTCACCAAGCAAATCTGTAAAACGATCTCTTTGATTGATGTTATCACAAAGGATTATGGTTTTTACGCCATCTCTGCTTTTTTCAGATATAAAGGAGCGTAAAAGATTAAAACTTCCATTGAATGACGGGTGTGGAGATGAATTAAGGGATATACATTCATCTGGCATGATATCACCTGTAAAAGATCCTTTAATTATTTTCGGGTACTTCCTCAAAGCAGAACCCCATTCATCAGGATGCAAAAATTCATATGCAGGCTCAGCCCATTCGAAATCGCTTTGAGCAGCGTAAATTTCCTCAGCAGTTTTAAAATAATCAACGATAGCAGACGTCACCAGTTCCGGATTCACGAGAAACAGGATGGTATTTTCCGGCAGGTACGAAAACAGGCTATCTTTGGCCTCGCTTGTGCGGAATGCAGCGTTCGGCACAAGCCTTGTTTCATTCAAAAAAGCGACAGATCGTTGTGAGTCGGGATCAAATTCCCGAAGAGAATCTATTTCATCACCAAAGAATTCGATTCGTACAGGATAATTTCCGGAGAAGGGGAAAACATCAAAAATACCGCCCCTGATGGCAATATCTCCAGGTTCATCAACAAATTTGACAGTTCTGTACCCTTGTTCAATAAGATCCTCACGGAGTTTCCCTGGTGAGATAGCCTGACCTTTCGAAAGAGTTACAGATGCTTTCCGGAATGATGAAGTAGATATCAATTTATCTGCTATTGCATCTGGTGATGTAACAATAATTGATTTTCCGGAATGATTTATTTTTTCCAGTACATCTGATCTCTGAACGAGAACGGAGAGGTCCTGTAATTTGTCATCATCGTAGGGTTTTGTACGGGTAGGTGGAAATAGAAAAACATTATCAAGCCCAATCTGTTCCAGGTCGGAAGCAAAGGTTGCAGCTTCATCAAACTCCGGAACAATAATTGTAACCGAATGATGATCTTTTAATATGGATTTTAAAATAAAACAGGACGAAGAACCCGAAAAACCCTTTAATTGAATGGTCTGTTTGTTCTCCAGAGAGGTTTTGACTTTCTCTAAATTAAAGTGCGGAATGAGCTTTTCTTGTATATAATTGATCATGTCAAATTGTTAAACTGCCGCCAGTCAGGCGATCCCCCAAAAAGCCAAAAATACATAGAATAATACCTGGAAACAGATATTTGTGGTAAATATCTTCTACATCTGTGTAGATAATTTCATCAACTTCCGTTTTTTCCATCTCATTTATTAGCTGATAAATCTGCCGGAAAGATTCGGTATCCGTGGCACGAAAATATTGGCCACCTGTTAATGCCGCAATTTGTTCAAGCATTTCTTCGTCAATATCCACCGATACATTTCGGTAGCGTGTTCCAAAAATAGGATCATCAATTGGAAACGGGGCCATTCCGCGGGTACCTATTCCAAGGGTATAAACTTTAATTCCAAGGCTCTGAGCCAGTTCTGCAGCTGTTACCGGATCTATTTCACCAGCATTATTCATGCCATCAGTTAATAAAATAATTACTTTACTCTCGGCTTCACTGTTTCTTAATCTGTTAATTGCCGTAGCTATTCCCATTCCAATTGCAGTTCCGTCCTGCACCATACCCATATGAATCGAATCTATCATTTCTTTAACCAGACGGTAATCTGTTGTGGGAGGAACAACCGTGAAACTCTGACGGGCAAATACGACAACTCCAATTCTGTCTGAAATGCGTTCATCAACGAATTCTATAGCAAGTTCTTTAGCACCTTCGAGCCTGTTTGGTTTAATATCTTCAGCCCTCATTGAGGTGGAAATATCGATCGACATTACAATATCAATTCCTTCTGTTTTCTGCTCGATAGTTGTATTTGTTAACTGAGGCCTTGCGAGAGCCACGGTGACCAGAAAAAAACCAGCCCAATAGAGGAGGGGGGATAGCCAAATAAGATGTACCCGCCAGTTACCCGGCAGATTTTTAAGATTTTCTATTGAAGAAAAAGTAAGTTTTGTCCGGCGTTTTGTAAAGTATCTCCACAAATGAAATCCGATCAGTACCGGTAAAAGTGTAAGGAGCCAAAAATATTCAGGATTAGCCCACGTCATTTCCAACCATCTCTTTATTTAAAATTTTATTCTCTTTTTCAACTCTTTCCTGTTCATTTATTTCATGAACTGACCGCATATTTTCTATTCTTGCTGCATCATTTGAACGTGCGGTAGCCAGAAAATCTTGTGCAAGGTTTAGTGCATCTGTTGCCTGTTTGCCGCTTGGAACAAACCGTGCAAATTTCACCATATCAGCTTCATTCAAAACTTTTCTTGTGATCTGAATCATATCCCTGTGAGCAGGGTAATCAAGCATGGCTTTCAGAATTTCACGTGAAGTCATTTCAAGAGCATCAATTTCATAAACCCGTTCAAGATATTCCCTGATTGAATCACCAAGTTCTATGTAAAATTTTTCAAATTCTTCTCTTTCGGAAGGTAAATTTCCGCTTCCAAGCTTAATTAAACGGGATTCGAGAACATTTAAAGGATTTACAAATGGTACAGGTGTTGCGGGCACGGTTTTTTCAGGTTTTTTCTCTGCAGTAAAAATTCTTTTATAAATATACCATGCAACCAAAAGAAACAGTAAAATACCAAGAAGATAAGGCCAGATTAGTGCAGCGAAATCATAAATTGGTTTAAATGGCCTGAACTCCTCATCACCTTCACCAAGCGTTGTTTTGAAAAAAACCGGAATGGGATTTGATGTAAGTACGGTATCCCCCATAGCCCTGCTGATTAAAACTTCCTGGCGTGGAATTATAATATCATCTGTTCCAAAAAACTGAAACCTGTAGATGAGGCTGTCTCTCAGAGGTGCTGCCTGATATCTTTCACGGGAAATAAATTCAATATCTTCACCGAAATTCTCTCCGGTGGGGAATACAATGGAGCCATAGTCCCTGTCGCGGTTAAGTACAAGCGTGTAGGTAAACAGATCACCAACCTGAAGCGAATCAGCAGAAACATACGTATGAAGATCCTGACTATGTGTTAAAGGAGTAAACACATACATCAAAAAAATGAATAAAAAAATTGATTTCTTATAAAAAAAACGCATAAGCAGATTATTGTCCAAGAGCAAAAAACGTATAACCCTTTATTTATTGTATTTCAGGATTGGAAATCCGTTTAAAATGAATCACCATGTTCTTATTTATATTTTGAGGCAGGGAATTTATCAAAAGTAACACACAACTGTAATAAGTATTCAAAGAAAAATTCAGAATCACTTTTTTATCAAATTATGATTTTTGAGTTTAATCCAGTAATTTTAGTCGCTAATAGCTTAGGAAAAACTAACTTATTAATTTAACAATCGCGTTGAGCATCCGGAAATCGTTAATTTCTATGTTTTGCTAAAAAAATATCCTTGTGAACTTCTTCAAGGCTTTTTTTAAAATATAGTATAACTTGATATTCTTGAGATACGTAAGGGGATTTCAAACCCGGGCGTTCGGCTTTTTAAAATGGTTTCAGTCAGAATGAATAAACTAATACTGCTCTCGGTAATATTAGCAGGCTTAATATATTGTGACCGTACATTAACTAAAAACGATAATGTGCCGGTTGAATTGATTACTCTTGAAAATTTAAGTGAAATTCCGCCACTTCCTGCCATTGACAATTATGGATTCAGAATTGGTGAATTTTCTGTTATAAAGGGTAAAATTAAAAGAAATGAAAATCTTTACCTTATCCTGAGAGAATTTGATGTATCAAGGGAAGTAATCCATAATATTCAGGTCCAGGCAGTTGGTAAAGTTGATCTCAGAAAAATGATACCGGGCCAAAAGTATAGAATTTACCAGAAAGATGGCCGTACAGCAGGTTTTGTTTGGCATCAAAGCATTGTGGATTATATTACATTCCGATGGAGTGAGGATGGTGAAGATATTGAAATAACTAATGGAGCCATTGAGTTAAGATCAGTTGAAAAAACGTTTTCAGGTGTTATAAAAACATCACTTTATGATGCAATTTCAAATGGAGGTGCATCACGTCATCTTGGCCAGCATCTTGCAGATATCTATGCATGGGAAATCGATTTCTTTTCGCTTAGAATGGGCGACTCTTTCAAGGTTATTTTTGATGAGCTATATGCTGATGATGAATTTTTTAACATCAGGCAAATTAAGGCGGCAGAATTTACTCATCGTGGCCAGGTATTCAAAGCGTATTATTTTGATAATGGTGAAAGATTCGGGTTTTTTGATGAGCATGGAAACAGCCTGGAGAAAGCTCTGCTGAAAGCTCCCTTTAAGTACAACCAGCGTGTCAGTTCCGGGTTTTCAAGAAACAGAATGCATCCTATTTTAAATCAAAGGCGACCGCATTATGGTGTTGATTACGCTGCCCGCCCGGGAACCCCTGTCTTATCGGTGGGAGATGGCATTGTTACAGAAGCCCGGTACAGAGGCGGAAACGGAAACATTGTTCAAATACGTCACAATAGCACTTATAAAACAGCCTACTTACATCTGCAGCGTTTTGCAAATGGTATAAAACCGGGAGTCCAGGTGCGGCAGGGAGATATCATTGGTTATGTAGGATCAACAGGGCTGGCTACAGGCCCTCATTTATGTTACAGATTGTATAAAAATAACAACCCGGTAAATTCGCTCAGACTTGAATTGCCATCCTCTGATGCACTTGAGGAGGAATATCTTGAAGAATTTTATGCAGTTCAGTTAATGTGGGATAACAGACTGAACGAAATAGATTCCTACGAACAACTTGCTCATCAGCAAATAGCACCCTGAAATCTGTATCCCGTTTCAGGGATCAATACCTGTTTATCCTGCGGCGAAAGAAATCAGCAAGGGGCCGTATGTAGGATTGATTCGTGTACACCTGGATTGAATCAACCTTGTTATGTAAAAAATATTGATTTAGCTCTTTTTTTTCTTTTAATCGCCGTGCTTTATAGGCCTTTCTTACTTTTTCGCTTGAAGTATCAATCAAAACTTCACTGCCGGTTTCAGCGTCTTGAAACGGGACAATTCCAAGATCCGGCAAATCATCTTCCAGTTTATCATAGATAATAATATTGACCAGATCGTGTTTCTTGTTGGTCATTTTCAATTGTTTATCAAAACCCTTGTCCTGGAAATCAGATGCGAGTACAATAATGGCTTTTCTGTGAAGCAATCTGTTAACATAAGAGAGAGTATTGCTAATACTTGTACCGGAACCTTCCGGTTCAGCTGTCAGGAGTTCTCTTATTAGCCGGAGTACGTGAACCCTTCCTTTTTTGGGTGGGATCACTTTTTCGATTTTGTCTGTAAAAAGAAGCATTCCCACTTTGTCGCCGTTTTTTATTGCGCTGAATGCAAGAACGGCACACATCTCAATCGCAAGTTCCATTTT
>JBHJOO010000287.1:0-7146 GCA_050329675.1 Balneolaceae bacterium | reverse complement strand
CCGCAGAATTTGTTCATTCTTTTTCTGCTGTTAAAAGTGGGGAATACTATTGACCCCGGATGAGGAACACTTGTAACCCTCGACAATTCAGTTATTCTCTGTCTGTAAATACAAATTATTGATGCTTTTGCAGGCTACAATATGATTTATTTAAAAGTAAATGCAGCCGCCATTAAACGTCGTTGAGCTGATGGAATTCCGATATTTGCAGCCACCTCTTCCCAGTTTGAAACTGCCTCTGTTACTTCTTCAATAATGGCATCCATTTCTGTTTTATTGAGATTAAAATACTCACCAACGGATCGTGCAAGATCATAGTGCAGTGCATTCAGTTCAAGATCTATATTCAAAGCAAGGCCGGCCTTGTCAATAGATGGATTCATATCATAAGCAGGAGATAACCGCCATCCATCTTCTGTAATGATGAAGCCGTGATTTCTCAAATGATCATCTGTATTTGAAATAGCGATATTAAATACGATACGTCGCCATAATTCCTGAAGATCTTCATCAGGTGATGCCCCGTTGTATTGAATAAACTCTGCCAGTTCAAGATAACTCGGAGTTTGGTCCCTGATCCCGGATTCAAAATGGCCGGTCATTGTCATAGCCGAAGCAAAATGAATGCGTTCGTCACCTTCGCGATCAAATCGTTTTGAAAAGAATGTGTGATACTTTCCTGTAATTTGTTCAACTCTGGCTTCAGGAACACTTATTCCGGCGGATTTTGCCAGCACCCAAGCCACATATTCCCAGGCTCCCTTGTCAATCGTGTCCTGCCGTGAAGGAAACTTGGCAATCCATTGTTCTCCGTCCTCATCTGTTACAGATGATTTTGGCCGGGCACCCCCCAATGATGATCCGGGAGCAAGAAGAATTCGCAGCCATTTTCTTACGGCTTCTGAATCTTCGTCTGATTCTACAAGATCAGCACCCACCTGTAATTCACGAACATCTGTAACAGGAGGGATGGATTTCTCCTCGTCATTATCGAGAAATGGACCGTCTTCATTCAGTTTAAACCGTAATCCACCCATTCTGGCCGGGTCAAATACTCCCAGCAAAAAATCAACGTCTGTTAACCTGCGCCTTTGCTCACCTTCCGGTTTCAGCAGGGCTTCTCGCTTTTTCATGAGAGTTCGCCCCCAGGTATCGGGCATAGAATCCAAAAACATTCCAAAGTTGGGTTTGTGATCCGGAGAGTACTGGGGGCCGGTAAACCATTGAAGATCAGGATCTAACTGTAGCTGAGACTGTGTATCGAGCCATTCTTCATCATAAGCAAAACTCCAGGCTAAATGACCCCGGGCTTCTTGTGCTGAAAGGACCCCCATCTTGATTGGGTCTGGCATTCCTTGCCAGTGAGCATATACGATAATGTCTGTCTTTTTCGGAGCCATACTTACAGATCCATGTCTTGCAGTTTCCGGCCAAACTCATCATCGGCCGCCAGTTTCAGGAAGTCTTCGTGTAAGTTGAGGACTCTTAATACATTAAAATAAGCTCCAATGGCCACGGAAGGTTTCCCCTGCTCAATATGATACAAGGTGGTCCGGTTGATATTGGCTCGTTCGGCGACTTGTGTGGTTGTAAGTTTACGACGCTTACGAGCCAGCTTAATATTTTCGCCAAGCTGCTCTAAGATCTTACGGTGCTGTGGGAATATTTTCTGTTTCTTTGATTTCATAATGTTGAATACTTTCAACAAATTTAACCTATTTGTTTATAATAAACAACATCATTATGAATGGGTGGGTCAACTTGCAGTGCTCCGAGCAAAGCGATTCCCGCGTAAGCGAAACAGGTAGGGCAAGTTGAATGAAATATTCAGTTGATGTCAGTCATGCTGTCCGTTCACGAAAACCTGGAGTATGTGAATGAAGGGATAAACCAACGAACAGAAAAACAGAGAAAGTGAAAAACTTTGATAGTGTTGAGAGTTAGCAAAAGAAATACTTTTTCAGTTGGACATTTGTCGGTTTTTCTGTTCTTCGGTTTCCCCTGTTCATGAATCATCCTTCCGAATAAGATCTTGTGCCGGGCGGGTTTTACCAGTCAAAATTTAAAAATTGTTTGAACACCAATTTCTTATTTCATCCAGAAATTCCGGTATCGGAAGGCGTTCAATTGCTTTCATTGAAAAACCTTCAGCTTGTTTTTTGATGTAAAGATCACTGTAGAATATGTTGTAGCTGTCCCAAAGCTCGGAAGGGCTTGAAACATCGGTATAACCAGTCTGATAAAACCAGCTTCTCACTTCATATATCAACTCTTCAGGTTCACCTTTATGGCATTTTGCATCAATTGAACAATTTTTTCCAGCCGTACTTCGCCTGAGTCAAGCCTTTCGGAGGCAATTCTTGGCTCAAGCCCAACCCGAAGAATCGAGAATAAAAGAGGTTTTAATAATTTGCTGTACTCTTTATCGAACGGGCAATTGATGAATACATTTGTATCAAAGTTATCAGTCCCCAAATCATCTTATTTGTTTTTAATCCACTTGCGAACAGACCCATCCCGCTTGTGTATGATGATCTCAGCTGAAGAGTTCATTTTTTTGGCACCGCGGATGGCCTCATCCTGACTTTTAAATACTTTTGATGCCCTGGTTTTGCCTTGTTTTTTTACAGCCCAGCCATCTCCTCGTTTAATAATATGTGTTTTTGTAGCAGCCATGTTAACTGAAATATAGTATCTGTATTATTTTAAACAAATTGGGATTCAAAAAATTTTAAGCAATTTGAACTTTATGCATTTATAAAATAAAAAATCAATATCGCTGCTGAAAAAGAACCGGCCATTCCCCAAAAATCATGAAACCGAAGAACCGCAGAACGGAAAAACAGAGAAACAGAAAAACAGAGAAAGTGATAAACCTGGAGTATGTGAACGAGAGTATTAATAAGCTTGATTTGGTGCCGGGCGGGTTTTGAGGTTTAATTTGCGAGTTTTAGCAGATAATGGATATTCAGGACCATACTGACCCCCTCAATCCGACTTGGAAAACACGCCCGGAGTGCTGACATTCCGGCGGATGCTGACCCCCTTGTAAAGAAAATCGATATAGATTCCGGAGCATGTTGACCCCCCTTGAGGTTCGGCAGGATTCCACATAATTTATTCACTCTTTTTCTGCTGTTAAAAGTGGGGAATACTCGTGACCCTCGACAGCCACAATATCATTTATTTAAAATTAAATACAGCCGCCATTAAACGTCGTTGAGCTGATGGAATTCCGGTATTCGCAGCCACCTCTTCCCGGTTTGAAACGGTCTCTGTTACTTCTTCAATAATGGCATCCATTTCTTTTTTATTGACATTAAAATACTCACCAACGGATCGTTTACCGGTCCCAAATATCGGGGTAGCCCGGTATGAAAGGTTGAGATAGTTTCAACCGGTGATAAGAGCGGTTGGGGTAATGGGTAGCGAACCGCCGTATACGCGATCCGTATCCCAAAGGTGTTCGGGAGTGGTGTACGTGTCTGCCCAGCTGGCGGGAGAGGCGCACTCCGCTCTATCTTGGGCGGAGCCGTCTACTCAATTAGTGCTCAATGTCGTGAATTCTAAAGAGGAAAGTCTTTGGGATCCCTCCGGGTGTCCCAAATGTGGAGGATAATGATTGAGTCCTCCTCATCCAAGTAAAAGACTTGATAGTAATCTTTAATGAAAAATCGTTCTTCCCGATTTTCAAATTTTCTGCCGAGCGATGGAAAATGGGAGAGGAGTTGAACAATCTCTTTAAACCTTTTATCTAATTTGGAAGGATACTCCTTACTTCCAAGACGCTGATACCAATAATCGAGAATTTGAATACGATCGGCTACGGCCTCTCTTGACCAGATTATTCGTTTAGCCATTTAGTCACTAATTCATCTGCCTGCTCACTGGTAAGATAGTCTCCCTTGGCAATACTCGCTTTTGCCTTATCTATTCGTTGTTTCTGGTACTCATTCAACTCAATGTTATCTATTGGAGTATATTTACGATCCAAGATGCTTTTAGCTACACGAAGCAGCTCTTCATCATCGATATTCTCGATGCTTTCGTGGAGAAGACTTTTTAACTTTTTTGTGTCTGTAGCCATGTCTGAGGGTGCTTGATTTCTCATTTACCCTATTATAACTAATTCAGGGCAAAATTTGTATTCCTTTTTATAACTGAGAAAGAAATTTTTTTGAGCGCTAACGGCCCAGCGCATAACGGCTGCGTGGATTACTAAGTCAATAAACGGTTAAATTTATAAATTAAGCAACAACAAAAATCAAAGCAGTGTCCGCGTCCCCACTTGAACCGCTGGTGTGTGCCCGGCATGGGAGCCTTTGGATTACAGTAATGTAAGTCAATAATCTTGAGGGTGAAAGTCCCTTATTGGTCCCGCTGATGAGCGGGAAACTATTAGTAAATTTTGTTCGGACTGCACCGGGCTCTTTAAAATCAGGCCTCTCAATCACACGAATGGAATTACTCCGGCAGTCTAAACCGTATACCTTCCTTGCACGCGATGGTCGCATGTTTTCAATCTGAAATCACCTGAGATACCCGGGTCCATTTGTGAACTCCGGGAAGTCCTCGCCGTCCACGAAAACCTGGAGTATGTGAATGAGAGCATTAATAAGCTGGATTTGGTACCGGGCGGGTTTTGAAATGAATTTTGCCCATGAGTAAGAAAATAGATGTTGGGAACAGGTTCAGAAAATATCGGAAGCATTAAACCTTGCTGCCAGTTTGAAAAACGGCTGGGTAAAATATGGTGGAGAAGGCTACGGAAAATCTGCCAGCTGTTCTATTCCATAAACGATAAGCAGGCTGTTACCCAAAAAGAATTTGTTGAAGAGTCTCTACAATTAGTTAATAAAAATCTAAAAACACTGTGTTCATGGCAATGCTTTTGAGGTAATCTACAGGAGTTTTTCCTGAATATTAGAATTTCAGGTTAACTGTAAGGTATTGCTGATTTTTTGTTCCTACTTGTAAAGTATAGAAGAAAATTTTGAACTATACTGATAATAAGAACTACAACTTCATAAAACCGGAGGTTATTCAACATGAAAAAGTTAATTTTATTTCTATTCATCATAGCAATCACGAATACATCACCGCTGTTCGGTAACTTTTATATTTGCAGAAATAATGCTGACTGCGATGTATATTATTGAAGATAACGAAGGTTTCAGCTGGCATATAGAATGCATGGATGGAACAACGGCAACAGATCGTGTAGATGGGGCGGCATACGGAGGCAGTTGTCAATTAATGACGATTTGACGATGAAACGGGTTAATATCTCAAGCTTATATATTCTGGTTACCGCCGTCATACTTGCAAGTTGCAATTCGGATGGCAGACCGGAATATATAAGCAAAATTCCAGGTATCGATTCATACACATATACTCCTGTTGGCAAGGAGTATTTTGAAGAGAAAAGAATGAGTTTAACTCCAGGCTTACTGATATCGGGCAGTGAACAGATAGAAAATTTTATTGGGACTCCTTTTTGGGTAGAAAAAATAAATGAAGAAATCTGGATTGCGGATCCTGTGAAAGGTGAAGTTCTTGCCTTTGAAAAAGGGGGCCGTTTTGCCCGTAAAATTGCATCAAAAGGGGGCGGGCCCGGTGAACTTCAGCAGCCGGCCAGTATTTTTTATGATGAGGCCAATCCATCTGTTTCAAACAGGGTATGGGTTCTGGATTCAGGTTTGAAAGGCATTATACAGTTTTCCGGTAACGGGCAGGAAATAAGCAGAATCCAAAATGAATATATATTGCCTGAGTTTTTCGGAAACAGGCTTATTGTTCTACAAAACGATACTTTTCTTGTTCCCTTAATGAATCATGAAAAACATGTATTGGGTGTCATCGATCTGAATGGGGATTTAATTGACAGTTTTGTTAACCGTATAGTCCCTTTAGGTTATCAGCCCTCAACACATAACAGAGTCCATTTTGATGTCGAATCCGGCAAAAAAAAATTAGCTTATGCATATCATGGCTTGCCGCTGGTTTTTTTGGAAGGAATTGATCGGGAAAGTAAAGTAATTTATGATTTCAGACCTCATCAAGAGTTAACAGAGTACAATATTGATTTAACTCCAAAACCGAAACACGAGAGGGCGCCGGTTCAGTCGGTTATCCGGGATCTTTTCATCAATGAAAATGACATATACTTCAGGCTGGAGAACGACATAATCATCTTTAACTATGAAACTGACCGTGTAGAGTACGTAATTTCAATGGTTGATAAAGATGGTTACCCCATGGTTTTTCAACAAATGATCTATTCAAATGGCATTTTTTTCCTGATAAACCGGTTTAATTCCGATATCCATTATTTCTCAAAAGTTAGTATTTCAAATATGTAAATTGGGAAATGCCCTCCGTTCTCTTATTTACCATGTAATTCACAACCTGCACTCAAACAAAAAATGAATTACATATACTGATGGTCTTGAAACCGATCTGTTTATTCACTTGCAAATTTCTACAGGAGAAAATCGCTTTACGGCAATATATAATAAGCAAACGCAGGAAACGAAGGTTGGGAATGGCCGTTTAAAAATGATAATAGTAACCCAATTCTGCAAATTGCCACTTTTTAGACTGATATCTAATCATTTCAAAGCCTGCTCCACATCCCCGACAATATCCTCAACCGCTTCCAGGCCCACGGCAATGCGTACCATTCCCGGGGTGATGCCTACTTTGGCGCGTTCTTCATCGGTGAGTTTGGAGTGGGTGGTGGAGGCCGGATGGGTGGCGATGGTGCGGGTGTCGCCCAGGTTGGCAGACCTTGAGAGCATCTCCAGCTTGTCGAGAAAGTTTTTGGCTTTGTCATAGCCGCCTTTGATTTCAAAACTGACCACGCCGCCGCCTCGCTTCATCTGCTTTTTGGCCAGCTCATATTGTGGATGGCTTTCAAGAAACGGGTATTTGACCCAATTTACCCTCGCATGATCCTGTAGCCACCGGGCCAGCGCTTCGGCATTGTCGCAGTGGCGTTCCATGCGAACCGGAAGCGTTTCAAGGCTTTTGGAAAAGAGCCAGGCATTGAAAGGGGAGAGTGCCGGGCCTGTATGACGCGCAAAAAATTTGATTTCATCAACGTACCTGTTTTTACCCACAATGATTCCGCCAATGGCACGCCCC
>JBHJOO010000461.1:0-4360 GCA_050329675.1 Balneolaceae bacterium | reverse complement strand
ACATGGATGTAAAATTTTTATTTTAGTGTTTCATTAAAATTAATTCTACGTTTCATCCAAAAAAAAGTTCAGGCTTATCCATGATTCAATGGAAATTATTTAAATTTTCATCACTCTCTGCTGATTATCTTTACAAAGCATTAAAATTGCGACAGGATGTTTTTATCATCGAACAAAACTGCATATATCCGGACATTGATAATCTGGATCCGGTAAGCCTGCATCTTTATATGTACCAGAATGATGAGTTTACCGGATACCTTAGAATTGTACCTCCGGATAAAAAATTTACAGAAGTTTCAATCGGCAGAATTGTAATACATCCTGAATTCAGAAAACAAAAACTTGGATATAAACTGGTGAAAAAAGGAATAGAAATTGCTTCTGATAACTTCGAAGGTGATATTCGTATAGAAGCACAGTTTTATCTGCAAAATTTTTATGAGAAGTGCGGTTTTATAAAAACTTCGGAAATTTACGATGTGGATGGGATCGATCATATTCAAATGATCTTTGACAATGGTTAACATTTATTTTATAAATGCTTTATACATCCGAACGGATACAATTCAGCTTGAGTAAATCAGCTTGATTACCGATTTATTTATTCAAAAAACGCGCAGAGAACTGTTAAAAAAAGAATTATCCTGTGATTACCACAATACTTATCACGATCAGTAGTGTAACTTTAAATAAGATTGCCTTCCAATTTCTCATTTTTTCCACAAATTCAATATAGGTTAGAAACTCCGTTTTTGGAATGGGTAAGTACGGAATTTTCTTGTAAAGATCAAGTTATCCACAATATTTAAACTTGAATTCTTTCATTTTTATTATCACCCGGAACTATTATCCAAGAGTATTTCAAGCCATATTTGTTACAGGCGAAAGTTTTAGCTTCTGTTTTCGCAAAATATTTATCCACATTTCCACACAAAATTGAAGACTAATCAATTTTCTTATTTTGTAACCTTCTGGAGTTTCCAATCACGTTGATTGAGCTCAGGGCCATCGCTGCTTCGGCCAATACCGGATGCATTAAACCGATTATGGCTACCGGTATCATCACCACATTATAGAAAAAAGCCCAGAACAGGTTTTGCCGTATTTTTTTAAACGTTTCGTGACTCAGCCGCAGTGCTTTTAAAACAGCTGTTAGCTTTCCATCGATTAAAACAATATTGCCCGATTCAATTGCAATATCGGTACCCGTTCCAAGGGCAATACCCACATCTGCCACCGTAAGTGCCGGTGCATCATTTACTCCGTCCCCAACCATAGTCACCACATATCCTTTCTGCTGAAGCTTTTTGATTGTGTCTGCTTTTTGATCCGGTTTAACTTCAGCAATGATCTCATCAATTCCGATCTTGCCGGCAACTGCTTCAGCTACCCGCCGGTTGTCTCCAGTCAGCATCACAGTACTATATCCGAGATTGTGAATTTCATTGATGACGTCTGCTGCTTCTTCCTTAAGCTGATCGGCAACTGCAACAATAGAAATCACCTGGCTTTCTATTACTGCGAACACTGCTGTTTTTCCGGCTTTTTCTAATTCAGAAGCTAAATTATCAATATCATTTTCAAGTTTAACTGCTTCTTTTTCCAGAAAATCCCGGTTGCCAACCAACACCACTTTTTTATCAACAATTCCTTTTACGCCCATTCCGGCAACCGGCTCAAAATCCTGAACCTCCTTTAGATCAATTTCCTGGTCCTTGGCAAACGATACAATTGCTTTTGCAATCGGATGTTCTGATAAATTCTGAACTGCCGCAATATCTGCAAGTACTTTTTGTTTATCTGATCCATCTGCAAACCACGTATCGGTGACCGATGCCCTGCCTTCTGTTAGTGTTCCTGTTTTATCAAAAACAATATGTGTAACACTGTCAAGAATTTGTATGGCCTCTCCCTGCCGTATCAATATTCCGTTTTCGGCACCAACTCCTGAACCGACCATCAGTGCCGTGGGTGTGGCCAGGCCAAGAGCACACGGACATGCAATTACCAAAACTGCAAGTGCAGCAAAAAATGCCTGGCCGACAGGATTTAAATCCGTGACAATCCAGGGAATGAAAGTATCACCCCACTCAATCACAGGCCGAAACAGATCAGGAAATATCAGCCAGGTAAAAAATGTGACCGCTGATAAAATTAATACGACCGGTACAAATATTTTGGTAACCCGGTCGGCAAATTCCTGTATGGGCACCTTTGATCCCTGTGCTTCTTCAACCAAACGAATTACCCGATTGAGAAAAGTATCTTCTCCAACCGAGGTTGCCTGAACACGTATGGATCCGTCCGAATTAATCGTGCCACCAATTACTTTGTCTCCTTTTTTTCTGGAAACCGGCATCGATTCCCCTGTAACCATCGATTCATTAACAGATGTTTGTCCATCTACTATTTTGCCGTCCGTTGGTATTTTTTCGCCGGGGCGGACCAGCATAACATCACCTGTTCTGAGTTTCTGAGTGGGAATTTCTTCTTCTTTTCCATTACGAATCACTCTCGCCGTTTCCGCTTCAAGTGTTAACAATTTGGTGATGGCCTCTGATGCACGGCCTTTTGACTTGGTTTCTATATATCTCCCTGTTAAATGAAAAGCCATAATCATCGCTGCAATGGCTGAAAAACTGTGCATGGTAAACCCTAACCAGCCCATGATTCCTGCAATTGCCATTAATCCGGTAAAAAGAGAGGCAACTGTACCGAGGGCAATCAAAACATCCATGTTCGGGTTTAGCTGCAAAGCCGAACGAAATGCACTCATCAGGGTGTCCCGTCCGGGATAAAAAATAACAACAGAAGCCGCTACCGTTATTATTGATTCTGTCAATAATGAACTCTCAGCATGTCCAATCATAACCATTTCAATGATCATCCAAATCATGAGTGGTGCGGTGATAAACCATGCCCAGACAACTCTGTTCCAAGCATCATCCAGTTTCTCTTTCTCCCTTCTTCTTTTTTCTTCAAGCCGGTTTTGTGACTCTTCTTTTTGTAAAACCAATTCATAGCCCGACTCTTTTACAGCTTGGGCAATTTTCTCAGCATCCGTTATATTGGAATCGAATGATACAAAAGCTTTCTCAGCAGCAAGGTTTACATCACTCTCCGCAACTCCTTCAACGGCTTTAATCGCCATTCTAACTGTATTCACACATCCGGCACAATGCATGCCATTTACATC
Source organism: Balneolaceae bacterium (assembly GCA_050329675.1). GTDB lineage: Bacteria > Bacteroidota > Rhodothermia > Balneolales > Balneolaceae > CAYVBJ01. The sequence continues at coordinate 1,161 of JBHJOO010000461.1, read as the reverse complement.
AAAAGACAGTTTTTTAATCTCAGGCTGAACTTTATACCCAACCCCTTCAACGGCCTTTTTTATCTCTTGCCAATCCGGCTTTTCGGAGTTATAAGTTAAAGTTGCAGTTTCAGAGGCAAAATTGACGTTTGCACTATTCACGTTTTTAACCTTTTCAAGTGCCTTTTCAACGGTATTACTGCAACCGGTGCAATGCATGCCTTCAACCGGGAAAGTTATTTTAGCCATAATTTATTTGAATCTTTTTAATTAAAAATATCAGATTAATATAAATGGAGTGATATGATCCCGGTATAAAATAATGAATGGCTTAAAAATTCAGTTAACTCCCGGAAAGTGGAGTTGTGTAATATTTTTGGATTACAATTGATCGAGTGGAATTCTTTTGCTCTGTGGATTATTCAGATACTCTGTAACTGTCTGCCCGGTTATTTTTTTAAATTGATTGGAAAGGTATTGAACACTGCTGTACTTGAGCTTCCAGGCTATTTCACTTAGTGTCCATTTTTTATAGCTTAATAATTCTTTAACTCTCTCTACTTTTAACCTGATAAAAAATGATTCAATCGTGATTTTTTCATGAACTGAAAAAAGATTACTCAAATACGAATAGTTGTAGTTTAGTTGCGATGATAAAAATACTGAGATTTTTTTTGGGTTTTTTTCCTTCTCAAGATGATTTAAGTAATGAATTAAGGTTGTTTTGATTTGAACTGTTATTTCAGATTCCCTGTCGAGAACCAGTTCAAAGCCTTTCATTTCAAGGCGGTTTTCCAATTCCTTCAGCTGGTCTGATTTCACCTTGCGGGTTAAGACGATCTCTCCAAGCTCTACGGATTCCGCATCCAAATTCATTTCATTCAGAATTGATGAAACAGCATCCACACATCGCGGACATACCATATTTTTTACGGATAAGATCAAATTTTTTATTTATTGCTTTTTTCGAAAAAATCCGGTGACTTGCGGATTTCATTTTATAAGAATGTAAGAACTAAAACGATATTATCCATGATTCCTTATCCGAAACGTCAGGGTGTGATTTGCCTGCTAAGCACTATATATGAAAACCGAATAACAGATTAACATATAAACAGAAAAAGTTTTTTTCAGAAACAGGCCAATACCACCGCCTCCATTTCCCGCTTATCCGGTTTGTCT
>JBHJOO010000621.1:0-5278 GCA_050329675.1 Balneolaceae bacterium | reverse complement strand
ATTTTAAATAAAGAAGAGGAAGTGCTTACCTCAGAGCAGGCGTTTTATATCAACCCCTTTATCCGAAATATATACTTGGGTGATTACGAAAACTGGATGAAGCGTAAAGCAAATGACAGTAGCGTGACAAAGAAAATAAACGATCAGCATCTTTTTCACATAGAAATAGTAAGAAAACTTCATCAGGCAGGAGTGAAAATTGTTTGTGGCACCGATGCAGGGGTATTGAATACGGCTCCGGGATTTTCAATACATCAGGAATTGGAATTTTACAAGATGGCCGGGATGACTAATTATGAATCGCTAAAAACGGCCACAGTGAATCCATCTGCGGTATATCCCGAATATGAAAATTTCGGTACCGTTGAAACCGGGAAATATGCAAATCTAATCCTATCCCGGGAAAATCCTTTAGATAACCTTGAAACACTTAAAAATCCTCAATACGTATTTATAAAGGGAAGACTGATTGACGAAAAATTAATGGAAAAATTCAAACAAAAGGCTTTTGACAGACAAAACTACAGTTCTACCTTTTTAAGATTTGCGAAATATATTTTATGGGAAAAATAAATGCATATTAACCCAAATTTCAGAGTTTTCCAGGGGAAAAAGTAGAAAGCAAGGCCCCCATTACGTTTCCTTCACTCCCATAATCAGCAGCCAGAAACAGATCCCGATCTCCCCTATGGCGGATGGAAAATGGATGAAATTGGAAATACCGGTCGAGCCGTACCATTCAGGAAAAAGAGCCAATCCTGTGAAATCGATCAGGTAGCCGAAGCAGCCCGCTATCAGAAAGATGCCGAAAAATTTGGGCAGAAAACCGCAGTTGTAAACCAGGTATCCAAAAGGGAAAAGCCAAAGCCCCCAAAAGAGCGTAGCCACAAATGTTCCGTTGGTGTAGGAATGAAGCGACATCATCACTTGGGCCTCCAGCTGTTCCGTATTCAAAGCGGAACTGCTCCCATTCAACAGGGCAAGAACATCAAACAGATGGCCAAGAGCAATTAAGGTAACCGGTGTGCTGATCACAGCAAACAGTACCATCAAGCCGGCCATGGTTTTATTCACCTTATTCAGTAGCATGTACAAAACTAATGGCAGTAACAGGAATAGCAGGTTCGACATCAGCCCGCTGAATAATCCAAGCCGGAAAAGAAATTCAGCACTTTCAATGTTGCTGATGGTCACGGTTGGATCTGTCCATTCGATAAACCGGGAGGGAATATACAGAATGCTGAAAGCACCGGTAATGGAGAGCATCAGATAGAGTAAACCCGCAATTCGGGCGGTTTGATTGTTTGAATCCATATTTAATCCTGTTGCCATGTTCATATCAGGACAAATAGTAACTCAATTCCAACCCGGATTCATTGACTTTGGTTAAGAAATAATCGGGTTTTTTGGGTAGTCAATAGAATGTAGAATGGGAATTGTAATTCAATAAATCATCATTTCGTTTGAAGCCAATGCTATGAAATGATAGTTTATGATTACATATTTTTGTTTCGTTCATTACATTCAAATGCTAAAATGACGTATCCTATACATTCATTAAATTAAAACCCACACGTTTATTCCCAATCAATTTTTTATGTGCATCACAATGGATCATCAATTCCTGGAACAACAACTATCGAAGAAAAACATCCGGCCTACGGCCGTGAGGTTACGCGTTCTTAATCAATTCAGTTCAGATCCTGTTGCAGTAAGCCTTAATGAGCTTGAAGAAGAATTGAAACCGGTTGACCGCTCTACCCTGTTCAGAACACTAAAGACATTTGAGAAAAGCGGAATCATCCACACGGTGAATGAAGAAAACGGAACCGTAAAATATGCTCTTTGCGCCGAATCCTGCAATTGTTCATATACCGATCATTTGCATGTCCATTTCTCCTGTAACACCTGTCTGAAAACTTTTTGCCTGCACGATATCCACATACCTGATGTGGATTTACCGGATGGATTTGTACCTGTTGATGCCAATGTTGTCATAAAGGGGATTTGTAAGAGCTGTTCCGGGTAGTTTTAAGTCAAGTCAGAAATGCCGGCTGAAACCTGTCAGGTTTCTCAAGTGAAAAATCAATCAATATAAATTTATGGAGTACAAACCTGACAGGTTTTGTTGATCAAGCTATTTATGCAATACCATTGCATGATTTAGAATTCTATTTTTTTGAGTTACACAGCATAGAATTCAAATATATACTACAAAACCGGATGGTTATCCTTTTTACGATTGTTTTTGCATTGTCTCTTTCATTTCAAAATCTCTTTGAACCCGGGTCAATTACTTTTCAAATAATGGACGAGGAAACCGAAGAGCCTTTAATCGGTGCCACTGTGTATATTAATGAACTGGATCGAGGCAAATCCGCAGATAGTGGGGGATTGGCCGTTTTTGAAGACCTGCCGTCAGGCTCTTACACCTTTTCTTTCAGGTTCGTCGGGTATGAGACTCTCACACGTACGTATGAAGTTCCATTTTTGGGAGAACAACCCATTCAAATTTTTATGGAACATGAGCATGAACACCTGGATGAGATAACAGTATCCACAACCCGTACTACCCGTTCGATCGAAGATGCACCCACAAGGGTTGAAGCCATCACTCTTGAAGAGATCGAGGAAAAGGGAAATATGCGGCCGGGAGACATCCGGATGCTGCTTGCTGAAAGTACCGGTATCCAGGTGCAGCAGACATCGGCCATCAGCGGAAATTCCAATTTTCGTATCCAGGGGCTGGACGGCCGTTATACACAACTGCTAAAAGACGGATTCCCACTCTTTTCCGGTTTTTCAGGTGGTTTAAGTATTATGCAGATTCCGCCGCTGGACCTGAGACAGGTTGAAATTGTTAAAGGCGCTAATTCTACACTTTACGGTGGAGGTGCCATCGCCGGGCTTGTCAACCTGATTTCAAAAGAGCCGCAAGAGGATCGGGAGTTGTCCTTCCTGGCCAATGCATCTACAAACAACAGCAGAGACCTGAGCGGGTTTTACAGTGAACGGTTTGATTCATTCGGATTAACACTCTTTACCGCTTACAATCAGAATTCCGGGTTTGACCCTTCAAATCAGGGATTTTCTGCAATCCCGGAATTCAACCGGTTTACTCTTAACCCGAAACTATTCTGGTTCATCAACGATAACACGAATATTACGGCCGGCGGCCAATTTTCAATAGAGGATCGGCTGGGCGGAGATATGCTCTTTATTAGTGGTGATGGCCGGGAAAACCGGTTTTTCGAGCGGCATGAAACACGACGGATATCCACACAGTTCTCAATCGACCACCGCATCTCTGAATTCACAAGCCTGTCGGTAAAAAACAGTTTTACCTTTTTTGAGCGATCCATCGAAGTGCCGGGGTTTCTGTTTGATGGAAATCAAACAGCCAGTTTCAGTGAGGCTGCGGTACATCATGAAGCGAATTCAGGCAGCTGGGTGAGCGGACTCAATTTGTGGACAGACCGGTTTGACGATCAAAATGACAGCCAGTCCACTCCAGGGGATTTTCGTACAACCATTGTTGGCGCATTTCTTCAAAACACATCTCAACTTACTGATCATTTATCTGTTGAAACCGGATTACGGGTTGATCATGTACAACCGGCGGCAGCAAATACCAGGTGGTTTTGGCTTCCGCGGATCTCGGCTTTGTACCGGTTCAATACATCCTGGTCTGCGCGCCTCGGCGGCGGAATGGGGTATAAAATGCCGGATATGTTTACAGATGAAGCCGAAAACCGTGCCTTCCAAAATGTACTATCACCTGATTTTGAGCAGGTCAAAGCTGAACAATCGGCTGGATTGAATGCTGATATCAACTATCGAACCATTCTTGCCGGCAAAATCGTATTCAGGGTAAATCAGTTATTTTACTACACCCGACTTGACGATCCGCTGATTCTTGAACAGGGAGCTGACAACCTGTTTCGGATCGACAACCTGGATGGTTTCGTACGAAGCCGTGGAGCTGAAACCAACGTCGCTTTTATTTACGATCACATCAAGCTGTTTTTCGGATATACCTATGTGGATGCCATACAGAACGATGGAGAGTCTTCCGCCCGGGTTACTTTGAATTCACCTCATCAGGCAAGTGCCATTCTGATGTTTGAAGAACACGGTTCCTACCGGTTGGGGTTTGAATCCTATTACTACAGTCCCCAAAGGCTGAACAATGGGACTACCGGGCGCGATTACACCATTTTCGGGATTATGGGTGAAAAAACCTGGGGATCGTTTACGGTATTTGCAAACTTTGAAAACATATTTGATACACGACAAACCCGCTTTGGCCCCATCTTTACCGGAAGCCGGGAGCAGCCGGAGTTTCGGGACATTTTTGCCCCGTTGGATGGCAGGTATTTGAATTTGGGAGTAAAAATAAGGTTATGAAATGGATTTAAATTAAATATAATGAGCGGTTTGCAGATTGTCTCCCGTAAGCATGAAGAAATTGCTTCAGGAAAACTTCCTTTCAACATGATCTCTGATCAGTTTTTTATCATCTTCTGTTTCGATGCTTTCGGCTTTTTGCAATCTCTACCCCTGTCCCGGATGCGGGGAATCAGGTTTACCGTTTATTTAGTTACAGAAGAGATCAGGCTTGAATAGTTTTCGAATCAGACAAGAATTTTTCCCTGGCCTCTGCACTTCTTTTTTTAATGTCGGCGAATTGTTCAGTTTTAGACAACTGTTTGGTTTTCTCGTAATTGTCATCTCTGATCTGACGAACCAATTTTATTGTATCAATCTTTTTCTTCATAATTAGTCACCTCCCGGGGTGAATAAATATCTATAGTTTTGAGTCCTTGTTCAATATTAACGGCATTGAAAAGCCGAATCTTATCATAATGAACAATATGCTTGAAATTCCTGATCACGGTAACCATCGGGTTATTGGCATAACCAGCAATTACTCTTACCTAAGAATCAAGAAAAATTTAAAAAAAGAAGCCCATAGATGCACCAGTTCCACAAATGGTGCATTTCCATTTAAAAAAAATGAGTAATGAAGTGGTTTTTAAGGCAATGAATCCATCTCCGGATGCTGATCCCAGGGCATCGGGACCTCACAGTCATACAATATCGGCCTATAAACCAAACAACCACCAAACTGCTATACCAATTCAATCACTACATCCGCTGAAACTCTTTTGGGAACACTACTAGAAAAGCCGAAAAATGGGCTTCCATGGTTAGCATTGAGATTTAAGTTTTTATATCAAACCCGGGTAAATTTTGTAAGAGTATGCCGTAGCAGCAC
>JBHJOO010000183.1:0-6800 GCA_050329675.1 Balneolaceae bacterium | reverse complement strand
GTATTAATTCACATGGATTTATAGCCGATACAACACAGGAGGCTGTCAACACCGCATACCCGGCTTTTAAAGTTACAATGGACAAAATTGGCAGAGAGCGTGGCTGGCCGCCTATGACCCGTGAACAGTTTGAAGAGTCTTGTTCCGTCAGGGGAGCCAATGTAGTTGGAAGCCCTCAGCAGGTAATTGAGAAAATATTATATCAGCATCAGCTGTTTGGGCATAGCCGGTTTCTCATTCAAATGAGTGTAGGCACTATACCGCATCAAAAAATATTGCGCTCGATTGAACTTTTTGCCACAGAAGTGGCACCGGCTGTAAATAAGGCAATTGATGCTAAATGATCACATTTTTTTACTTCCCGAATCTCATCAGTAAAAAATCTTTTAACTGCTTGTAATCATTTTTTATCTCTCTTGTCAATTTCTTTTTATCCATGCAAGACCGTAATCTTTCAGGTATATCAACATTTTTGTCAATCACCTTTTCAACAATATCATGAAATTTGGCTGGGTGTGCTGTTGACAGAACGATAGCAGGTTCTTCGCTGCCTGTTTCCGCCCTGAATTTTTCCATTGCCAGGTAACCCACAGCCGTATGTGGATCAAGTATTGTGTCTGTTTCAGAATAAACCCTGTGTATGCATTCCATTGTATCAAAATCGGAAAATGAAGCCCCATACATCCACTTTTTAATCTCTTCATGAGAACCATTAAAAAGATGCCAGATACGTTCAAAATTACTGGGCCTGCCCACATCCATTGCATTTGAAATGGATGCTTCAGATGCACGCGGTTCATATTTTCCGGTTTTAAGATAGCGGGGAACAACATCGTTAATATTGGTTGCTGCAATAAACCGTTTGACAGGCAAGCCCATTTTCATAGCCAGCATGCCGGCCGTAAGGTTGCCAAAATTACCGCTTGGAACAGAAAAAACGGGAGCCAGTTTTTTGCCGGTTATACTCTGTAGTTGTCCCACTGCCGAAAAGTAATAAAATGATTGCGGCAGCAACCTGGCTATGTTAATTGAATTGGCAGAACTTAATCGCAGCTGTTTATTCAATTGATGATCAGAAAATGCTTTTTTCACCATTATCTGGCAATCGTCAAATGTGCCATCCAATTCAATCGGTGTAATGTTTCGCCCAAGAGTCGTCATCTGTTTTTCCTGCAGCGGACTCACCTTTCCCCTCGGATAAAGCAGGCATACATGTGTACCTTCAATACCGTAAAATCCATGAGCAACCGCACTTCCCGTATCTCCTGATGTGGCTACCAGTACAACCAGGTCTTTTTCCTGTTTCCCGTCTATGTGTGATACAAGCCTGGCCATGAACCGGGCTCCAAAGTCTTTAAAAGCCAGGGTCGGGCCATGAAAGAGTTCAAGAATACTGATTCCATTTTGTAAAGGTATGAGTGGTGCTTCAAAACTGATCGCTTCTTCGATCACTTTTTTCAGCCCTTCTTCATCTACCTCATTCTCAATAAAATGACGTGATACCTCCAACCCAATTTCTCTGATGGACATTTCCGGCAAGGCTTCAATAAATTCAGAATCAAGGGTTGGTACTGATTCCGGCATAAAGAGACCTCCATCCGGTGCCAGTCCCATGCGGGCAGCATCTTCAAAAGAAACGGCAGCCGTTTTTTTACGTGTACTGATGAATTGAATCATTTTGATGAATAGCAGCAGATAATAAGATTAAAAATTAAATGTGGCGGATTACATTTCATAACAGCCGATTTTGTTGATTTGGGACACATATACATCACTGTCCAGATTCATTTCAGTTAAAACATCCTGCGTCTTTTCTCCAACTTCCTCTGCTGTTTTTTGGGATTTTGCCAATGCAAATACAGATGGCCCTGCACCTGAAATGCTAAACCCGAGAGCACCCGAATAAATTGCTGTTTCTTTCATTTTATCATAACCCGGAATTAATACGGAACGGATTGGTTCAATGATCTCATCCTCCATAGCACGGCCGATCAAGTTGAAATCACCTGTATATAAACCGGCAACCATCGCCCCGACATTTCCCCACTGCCTTACTGCCTTGGCGAGTGTTACATCCTTTCGAAGAATCATTCGGGTATCTTTTGTTTTTATTTCAATATGTGGATGAATAATCGTGCAAAAAAGACTATCAGGAAATTTAAGAGGGATAATATCCGGCGGATCATTCCGGCGGACAAGAATAAAACCTCCCAGCAGTGATGCGGCTACATTATCCGCATGAGTTGAGCCGCTTGCGGCCATTTCCCCCATAATCGCGTATGGCAATAAACCCATCCGGTCGAAAGGCTCTCCAATTAGCTGATTACATGCAAATACTGCACCCGCAGAACTTGCTGCACTGGAACCAAGCCCGCTGCCCATGGGCATCTTTTTGGTAATCCGGAGATCAATTCCAATTTTTGAATTCCGGTCGAGGGAATCAAGCAGTGACAAGACTGCCAAACCGGCCGTATTGTCTTTTGCATTCAAAGGGAGTTTTCCATTATCACCTTCAATGGAAATAATTCGAACACCCGGTTCGTCAGAAAATGATGCTTCTATAATATCGCCAGGTCCATTTATAGCAAAACCAAGAACGTCGAAACCACAGCCTACATTTGCCACACTCGCCGGTGCAAATACTTTTATCGAATCTTTTTTCACTTTCTTAATCTGCATTTGATCGGGCTTTTGTACTGGTGACTCTTAAAATATCGGCTATAATACCCGATGCTGTAACTTTAGCGCCCGCCCCCGGGCCTTTTATCACCATGGGGCTTTCCTGGTAATGCTCGGTGTAAAGTGCAAGAATATTATCACTGCCTGTCAGGCCATAAAACGGATGATCAATCCCGATTTCCTCAAGTTTAACTTCACCCTTTTGATTCTCAAACCGTGCAATATAACAGAGCTGTTTTCCCTTTTCCCCGGCTGCTGCACGAAGTTTTTCGAAATCATTGTCATATTTCTCCAGCTCATTAAAAAAGGTCTCTACATCGCCGTTATTCCGGGCACCCTCAGGTACCAGATTTTGGATTTCAATATCTTCAAATTCCAGTTTATAGCCTGCAATTCTGGCCAGAATCAACAGTTTCCTGCCAACATCATGGCCGTTCAGATCTTCCCGGGGATCGGGTTCGGTAAACCCTTTTTCACGCGCCTCTTTCACAATAGCACAAAAGGGTGTGTTCCCGTCAAATCTGTTAAAAATATAACTCAAGGTACCCGAAAGTACACCCTCAATCCTTTTTACACTGTCGCCGGTAGTTACAAGTTCATGCATGGTACCCACAATCGGCAGGCCTGCCCCAACATTCGTTTCATACCGGAATGCTACATTGTGTTTATCGGCCAGCAGGTGCAAATATTCATAATATTCCTGGGAAGACGAATTGGCCATTTTATTGGGTGTTACAACTGAAATACTCGATTGCAAGACCTCAGGATACAACTGAGAAACTTCAAGGCCTGCCGTACAATCAATAAAAATGGAGTTTGGGAGATTCATTTCTTTCATTTTTTGGAGAAAGATTTTCAGGTCTGTCTTCTCACCGTTTTCCTGAAGCCTGTTTTGCCATTGGCCTATCGGGATTCCTTCGCGGTCAACAATCATTTTTTTTGAATTGGCAACAGCACGTAATTTAATGTCGATCTGATGATCTGTATAGAGTGTTTCAACCTGATTTTGAAACAGCTGAAGCAGGGTGCCTCCTATCAATCCCACACCGACCAAAAAAAGATTTACGGTTTTAACACCTGCGAGAAAAAAGGCATCATGCAGTGTGTTCATTGCTTTAGCCTGATCCTTTTGGGCAACCACAAAAGAGATATTTCTTTCCGATGAACCCTGGGCTATAGCTACTATATTTATACCATTCCGGCCCAAAGCGCTGAATACCCTGCCGGCAATACCTGGAATATGCCGCATGTGATCTCCTACAATTGCGATGATCGATAGGTTTTTTTCAATCAGTACATCATCAATAATATTATCCTTAAGTTCAAGCCTGAATTCCTGTCTGATAGCATTTTCGGCCATTTCAGAAGCATGAGGCAAAACGGCAAGTGTAACCGTATGCTCGGATGAAGCCTGTGTAATCAGTATAATATTTATTTTTTCATTGGCAAGGGTGGAAAAAAGACGTGCTGCAACGCCACTTACCCCAATCATCCCGCTGCCTTTAATTGTGATAAGTGCAACCTCATCTATGGAAGAAATCCCCTTAATCAGTCCGCCTTCATCCGAAGACTTTTCCCTGATTTTTGTTCCCTCTGCATCCGGATTGAATGTGTTTTTTACGGATATCGGAATACCGGCCTGAAGCGCCGGCTGCATGGTTGGCGGATAAATCACTTTTGCCCCAAAATGAGAAAGTTCCATAGCCTCTTCATAAGAAACATTCGAGATAGAAAAAGCACGTTTCACTTTACGGGGGTCTGCAGTCATCATTCCATCTACATCCGTCCAGATCTCGATCTCATCAGCCTGAAGAGCCGCGCCGATGATGGACGCCGTATAATCCGATCCGCCCCTGCCAAGAGTTGTCGACACTCCTTTTAAAGTTGAAGATACAAATCCGGTTACTACACATACAGAATCCCTTTCATTGAAATAATTCCGGATATTTTCGAAAGTGGGAGCTGTTAAAACCCGGGCCTCACCATAATTTTCATCGGTTTTGATCAGTTTCCGTGCATCGACAAATTCTGATGGAATGCCCGCTCCAGCCAAACAATATCGGATAATATTTGCAGAAAAACGCTCACCGAAACCCAATACAAAATCCAGTGTTTTTTTCGTGATTTCCTGAACAAGCGAAACTCCCTGTAACACATCTTCCAGTTCATTAAACAGCATTTTAAACGTTGTAATCGCTTCACTCTGCTTCTGAACCGGAAGCAGTTGTTTTATAACATCCATATGCCGCTGATCGATCTGAAGCAAGATTTCTTTGAAACTGTCATCTCCGGCAGAAGCGAAATGGGCCGCTTCATTTAACTGGTTTGTAATTCCCTGAAAAGCTGATACGATTACTACTACGTCTCCCTCCGCCTTTTTCTTTTTTACAATTTGCACTACTTTTCTGATTGCATCAGGAGTCCCTACAGATGAACCCCCAAACTTTAATACACGCATCCTTTATCCGGCTATTTTTAAAAAATCAATTTGGCATTTTAGGTAATACCTGTTCTCGGTTCAAGTTTTATTTTCAATAATATCAACTTTTCACAGCAATTATAAATTTAAAAGCGCTTCCATTTAATTAAATCAAATAAATCAGGATATTCCTGTTGCATTCCACTATTTTTTTTGCTTTACTGCTAATTCATTTGAATACAAAAACACAGATATGTTTGCAATAACTTTTCAATTACCGGTACTTCCGCCTCTTTGGAAATGTAAACAAACCTGATTCTGTGTAATCGAAAAATTTATAAATACTCATAAAGCAGAATCACCCGGTTCTGCTTTTTTTATTTAACAAATAATCTTATGAAAGATAAAAAACGAATCGCCATACTCGGTGCCGGCAATATTGGAACGGCTATTGCCAAAGGACTTGTAAATTCCGGGATTTACGAAACAAACCAGATTACGCTCACAAGAAGAAGATTGAACTTGCTTGATGAATATGAGAAAGATGGATATGTTACCATCTCTGACAACGCAGAGGCAATTCACTCTTCCGATATAATAATTCTTGCCGTAGAACCACAACAACTGAATCATTTACTTGATGATATTAAAGGTTCTTTTGATCCGGACCGTCATCTTGTCATTTCTGTAGTATCCGGTGCAACCATAAAGCAGATGAAAGAAAGGCTCGGAAATGGTGTCGCTATCGTGCGGGCAATGCCAAATACTGCCATCGCCATTCGTGAATCGATGACATGTATCTGCAGTGAAGAAGGGAACGGAGATGCCATTGAGGTTGCCCGGTCACTATTTGGAACCGTTGGAAAAACAGTTGTAATTCTTGAAGAACAAATGACGGCGGCAACAGCACTTTGTGCATGTGGAATTGCATTTTTTCTTCGCTCTATCCGGGCAGCATCACAGGGAGGAATTGAGATCGGATTCCACGCGCATGAAGCGCTGCTTATGGCTGCCCAAACAGCAAAAGGTGCAGCCTCTCTGCTGGCTGGCAAAGAAAATCACCCTGAATTTGAAATTGACAGGGTAACCACTCCGCGCGGATGTACCATATCGGGATTAAACCAGATGGAGCACAACGGCTTTAGTTCGGCAATGATTAAGGGAATACTTTTATCGGCAGAGAAAGCGGGTAAATTATATTAGTGTGATGGTGGACAGACACCATATCCAAAAAAAAATATTTATTCGGTTGTTCTGTTTCCCGGTTTCTCTGTTGGCCGGTTCTTTATATTAAACCCTTTATTTTCATGGTACCAATCATCATAATTACAATCCTTACTGTACTCATTGGCTTCCTCTTCTATGATGCTTATGCTTCACAAAAATGGAAACAGGAAAACAGAGAGCAAGAGACCATTACGGAATCCGATCACTTTTACTGGCGGCTTTTCTACTACAATCCTGATGACAAGAGGATTTTAGTGCCAAAACGAACCGGCGGAGGGTACACGGTTAATTTTGCAAATCCACTTTCAATAGCAGCCGGATTGCTGGTAATAGGGATAGTACTCGTTATGATATTTTACAAATAATCGGTGCGACATGCTTCTTTTACATCCATTATTGGGAGTCAAGGCGAATAAGGTTCTGCGGATGCAATAGAAAAAAACAAGACTGTGAATAATTGAACGATTACAAAACT
>JBHJOO010000203.1:0-2145 GCA_050329675.1 Balneolaceae bacterium | reverse complement strand
ATATCACTCTTGCTGCAATATCAACGATAATAGGCCTGGCGTTTAAGCTTCGCGATCCTGAGAACCTGCTTGGAAAAGGCGAAAATCCGGGGATTACCTGTGCCCTGATTCCAGCTGATACGAAAGGGGTGGAACTTGGCAAGCGTCACGATCCGCTGGGAATTCCTTTTTATAACTGTCCAACCCGGGGGCATGATGTAGTTGTACCGGTTGATGCCATTATCGGAGGTGTGGGTGGAGCCGGAAACGGCTGGCGTATGTTGATGGAATCGTTATCCGTAGGCCGCGGTATTTCCCTTCCTGCCCAAGCTACCGGAGGCGCAAAAACAGCAACCAGGGCGATAGGTGCTTACGCAGCCATTCGGAAACAATTCGGCCTGAATATCGGTAAATTTGAGGGAATTGAAGAACCGATGGCCAGAATAGGCGGGTTCACCTATCTGATGGAAGCTTCCCGAAAATATACCTGCGGAGCCCTGGATAAAGGTGCAAAACCAGCTGTTGTAACGGCAATTGCCAAATACAACTTTACGGAACTCGGCAGAAAAATCATCAACGATTCGATGGATATTGTTGGCGGGGCCGGCATTTCACGCGGGCCGCGAAATCTTTTTGCGCATAGTTATATAGCTACTCCCATTGCTATTACAGTTGAAGGTGCCAATATATTAACCCGTACTCTTATCATTTTTGGCCAGGGAGCTATCCGCAGCCATCCCTATGCCTACAAAGAGATCGAGGCTCTGATGAATAAAGACTCGGCAGCATTTGATGACGCATTCTTTAAACACATTGGCCATGTTGCGCAAAATAAAGTGCGGGCAATCCTGCTAAGCCTGACCCGGGGCCGGTTGGCAGTTTCACCGGTGAAAGGCCCGGTTGCACGGTATTACAGAAAACTTGCATGGGCTTCCGCTTCCTTCGCATTTCTGTCTGATATCGCACTTGGCTCTTACGGCGGTGCATTAAAAATGAAAGAAAAACTATCCGGCCGTTATGCGGATATATTAAGCTGGATGTACCTTGCCGTGGCAACCCTTCGCCGGTATGAAGCCGAAGGCCAGCGTAAGGAAGACCGTGATTTCTTCGAATGGTCGATGCAGTATGCATTCTGGCAAATCCAGGAAGCCTTTGACGGTATTTACAGCGAGATCAGAATGCCCGGTTTTTCGTGGGTATTTCGGGGGCCGGTTGCGCTTTGGTCACGAATAAACAGGATTGGTTCAAAACCATCGGATCATCTTGGCCACAAAGTAGCACAGGCAATGCAGATTCCCGGCGAGCAGCGTGACCGATTGACAGATGGAATTTTCGTTACGGATTCGCCTGATGAGGCGATCGGCAAATACGAATACGCTCTGAAGCTGATCGTGCAAACGTGGCCGGTTTACAAAAAACTATACAAAGCAACCAAAGCAGGGGAAATACCGAAAGCTTCTGCTCCGGAGCAAATTAAACCGGCACTTGAAAAGGACATCATTACAAAAGAAGAGGCCGAATTGATCCGAAAAACAGAGGAGGCGAGAAATGATGCCATACAGGTGGATGAGTTCTCACTTGATGAATACGATAACAATTTAGCCAATCCACCTTCCGGTAAAGGATTGAAAAAGGAAAAGGCAGAATCTTACGCAGTTTAATTTTGATAATGTAGTTATGTAAGCCCTTTTTGTGAAAGCAAGAAGGGCTTTTTTTATTTGATACCAATTTTCTTTTGGAATCAAGTTGTATAAAAGATGTTCAAAATTATTTTTTTAATAATTTGTTTTCAGCTTGACATTCTCTCTCTCTCTATTTTTGATCAAATTTAAACATTAAATAGATTATGAGGGGAATGATGAAAAAATTAATATTCTTTATTTTATTATTTGCATTTTCTATAATCTCAGATTCTTCTGATTTAGCAGTAGGTAAATTAAATATATCCGGTATGTCAGTTTTTGCACAATCTGAAATTATAGCTGATGATAACTACCTGACTTGTAAAGGTGAATTAAGATATTGCGGTGGAAATGAATATAAATGTATTCGGGTTGATGATGGATTGTTTGATTGTTGCTGGAGACCTGAACATTGCCCGATTATAGAAGAAAACTAAATGTTTATTTCTTTAAAATTATGAGATTTTTTTTAATAGTTGTAATC
>JBHJOO010000516.1:0-3542 GCA_050329675.1 Balneolaceae bacterium | reverse complement strand
TTCAAGATTCAGCTCTTCAGCCCTGTCTTGTGTTATAGGTGTACACAGAAGCCCGCGGCCATGTGTTACCATAAAATTGACAGCTTCGGGCGTAGCTTTTTCAGCTGCCATCAGGAAATCGCCTTCATTTTCACGATCTTCGTCATCAACAACAATGATCACTTCACCATTGCGAATATCCTCAATAGCCTCTTCAATTGTATTGAATTTAAAATCAGACACGGTTTATAAAATTACTAAGACGTTTGGTTTTATTTGGAATCCTTGTCGGGATTTACATCCGTAATTGAATTTTTCAAAAACCTGATTTTCACACCACTGTCAACTTCAAGAAGAACAGAATCATCACTGATAGAATTCAATTGGCCGATAAGGCCGCCTGATGTAACAATTTTGTCACCTTTTTTCATGTTGTCTACCTTTTCACGGATTTCTTTTTGACGTTTGCTCTGCGGACGAATAATGAAAAAATAGAACACGAAAAAAAGCGCACCAAGAAAGATGAAATTTAATAGCATACCATCAGAACCTCCATCACCGGGTGCCATCATAAAGTAGGATAATGTTTGAATCATATAAGAGAATATTTGGGATTTTCGTTTACAATTTTAAAAGATAGCATTTTTTCAATTGCTGAACCAATGAACCCGGTACAAATCTGATACGAATCGACAAAATCGAGGCTTAAATGTTTACGACAAGTCAGGAATTCTGAAACAGAAAAACAGAAAAACCGAATAATTGAATGTGCGGGGGAAGCGGAACGGCAATGGATAAATATCTATTGCAGTTTGGCTTTAGCCAACTGAAGAGCAAGCTTTCCTATAGGTTGGGCTTTAGCCCTATATCGCCTTCGTGTAAAACTGTGTTCCATGTTTTGCATGTCTTGTCAACAATTCTGCCGGTTTGAATCGATTTCCATGTTTCCCGGCAAGGGATTCCATTTGGGATACAATATTTTTGGCTCCGGCCCGGTCAATATATCTGAAGGGGCCGCCAAGAAACGGTGGAAATCCAAGGCCAAGAATAGCCCCCAAATCACCATCTTCAGGTGACTGTAAAATTTCTTCCTGCAGGCAGTGTACAGCCTCGTTTATCATTGTGAGTGACATCCGGCTATGAATTTCGCTATCATCAAATATCTTTCTGCCGGCGCCCCCAAAATATTTATAAATATCCTTATTGACCTCTTTTTTCTTTTTGGAACTTTCCTCATAGCGATAAAATCCCTTTTTATTTTTCCGGCCCTTATAATCTGCATCAAGCAGTTCTTTTGCTTTGGTACTGGTTTTAGCACCACGCTTCCTGAACGTATCGCTCAGAACATCCGCCACATGAGCGCCAACATCAATCCCCACTTCATCAAGCAAAGCCATAGGGCCGACAGGAAACCCAAACTGTTTCATTGAGCGGTCAAGTTGCTCAATGGAGACACCCTCCTCAAGCAGTAAAAGTGCCTCATTCATATATGGCGAAAGAATACGGGTAGTATAAAACCCGGGCCCGTCATTCACGACAATCACCGTTTTTCCCTGCCTGATGCCAACATCAAAGGCTGAAGCTGTTACCCAATCTGCCGTTTTTTCTGTTTTAATAATTTCAAGTAGCGGCATTTTTTGCACGGGTGAAAAGTAGTGCATACCCAGTATGTTTTCCGGCCTCTGAGCTTTTTGAGCAATGCCGGAAATAGGAAGAGAGGATGTATTGGAAGCAAATATGCAATTCTCATTCGAGTTCGCTTCAACTTCTTTCACGATTTTTTGCTTCAGCCCCAAATCTTCAAAAACCGCTTCAATCACAAGGTCTATTTTTTCAAAACCGTTATATGCAGTAGTTGTGTGGATACGGCTTAAAATCTCATCTTTCTCAAACTCAGAAATAATTCGCTTTTTAACTTTATCCTTGTAATTGCGGGCAACTGTTTTTTCACCTTCAACAGCTTGCTCCAGTGTTTGATCTTTCAGCCAAACGTGATATCCGGTTTCAATACTTACTTCCGTTATACCGCTGCCCATCAGTCCGCCACCCAAAACAGCTATCTTATTTACACTTTTCTTTTTCTTTTCAAACGGATTTTTTTTCGCATTGTTCATAGCGAAAAAGAGATTCACAAGTGCTCTGGATTCCGGGGTTACGGCCAACTCTCCGAACAACCGGGATTCATTTTTCAATCCTTTTTCAAATCCGTTTTTAAAACCATATTCCACACTCTCAATGATTTTGGGAGGGGCCGGATAATTACCCATGGTACGGTTTTGTGTTTGTTTCCGTGCCTGAGAAAAGATAATATTCCGGCCAACGGGATTCCCTTCAAGCAGCTTTTCAATCAGGCTTCGCTTGTCGGGATGAGTTATTTTTTTCGCCTCATACTTATGCACTGCTTTGATACCGGCCAATTCAAGAGCGTATCTGTGTACAACTTGATCGGCAAAACCGGTATTCCGGGCCTGACGGGGATACATGTTTTTGCCCGTTAGCATGTAACCCAGTGATTTTTGAATTCCAATCAGCCGTGGCAGACGCTGTGTGCCGCCCATCCCCGGGAGCAATCCCAGCTTTACTTCAGGCAGTGCAATTTTGGTATCACTGTGATCCGAAACAATCCGGTAATGACAGGCGAGGGCAAGTTCGGTTCCCCCTCCCATACACGTACCGTGAATGCCCGCAATAATCGGTTTTGAAAATTTTTCAATCCTCAATAAAATTTCATGGCCTGTACGGCTCAGCTCTTCCAGTTCTTCAGCCGTAGTTCTTGTTTTAAACATTTCTATATCAGCACCGGCAATAAAATTATCATCTTTTCCACTGACCAGGACAGCCCCTTTCAGATCCTCACTTGATTCAAGGTCATCCAGAATTTGAATAAATTCCTCAATCAGGGCTTCATTGAGTTTATTTACTTTCTCATTGGGATCGTTCAGGGTAACAATGGCAACGTGATTCGTTTTTTTTACTGTTAAAATATTCATTTTATTTATTGATTAATTTTCTGAATCGTAATTCTCAATAATCATGGCATGCCCCTGGCCACCGGCTGCACAGGCGGCAATTAGCGCATACTTCCCATTTTCTTTTATGAGCCTGTTTGCAGCCGTTGTAACAAGGCGAACGCCTGTAGCTCCAAACGGATGGCCCACTGAGAGGGAACCACCCCAGAGGTTGAATTTTCCCATTGGAATCTCGCCGATTTTTTTATCCCGATTCAGGCGTTGTTTGGCAAACGAATCACTATTCAGTACTTTCAAAACAGTCAGAATCTGGCCTGCAAAAGCCTCATGAAATTCAAATACATCGATGTCCTCAAGCTTTAAATTCATTTCATCCAAAACTTTGGGGACTGCAAATGCAGGGCCGATCAAAAGCTCATCGCCGGGGCGCTGAGCCACATAACTAAATGAGCGCAAATACGCTTTCGGTTTGTAACCTGCCTTTAATGCAGCATTTTTTTCCATAATTAAAGAAGCTGAAGCACCGTCAGTTAAAAAAGAAGAGTTACCGGCTGTATGCGTCCCGTGTGGTTTGATAAAAGCCGGCCTCAGGGA
>JBHJOO010000090.1:0-9211 GCA_050329675.1 Balneolaceae bacterium | reverse complement strand
TCAAAAACGGGTGGTTGAAGAGACCTTGCAGGCTGAATCGGTGTAATGGGTAGTGTGGTGTCAATGATAGAATAGCAGTCAGCAGTAGGCAGTCAGCAGTCAGCAGTTCGGTCAAGATGCTCGCAAACTTTCAGGTATTGGTATGATATGTGTGTTCACATTGCACCCTGTTGTTAATTTAAATCTTTCAGTAAATGTTCCAGTTTTTGGAGCTTTACAACAGCATCCTTTTTTTTAGACCGCTCTCTTTCTACAACATTATCCGGAGCATTGCTGACAAACTGCTGATTGTTCAATTTCATTTCTACCGACTTCAAAAAACCATTGGTTTTAACAATTTCTTTTTGAATACGTTTCCGCTCTTTGTCAAGATCAATCAATCCTTCAAGAGGGATATATAGTTCATTGCCATCCACAACTACTGATGCGGATGCTTTCGGTTTTTCCGCTTCGGTATGAATTATAAATGATTGAATATTCAGAAGTTTATGGAAAATCCAGTTGTTTGCTTCGATTGCCTTAGCCAGTTCACTGGTTTTGGGTTTTATCACCACTGCTAAGTCAGATTTTGGTGACAGGCCCATTTCTGCCTGTATATTTCGGACTGAAGAAATCATCTGTTGCAGCAAGGCAAACAGCTGCCGGGAATCAGCGTCAACCAGTGATTTGTTATATTCAGGCCATGGTGCGATAACGATCGCCTCTCCGGAATTTCTTTCTGCTATCCGGTGCCATATTTCCTCGGTAATGAATGGCATAAAGGGATGCAAAAGTTTCATCAATACTTCAAAAAAACCAAGTATTCGTTCCACTTTTTCCTTAGGAATTGACTTGCCAGCCAAATCGGCTTTGCAAAGTTCGATATACCAATCACAGAAATCGTCCCATACAAGAGAATACACTTTCCGCAGTGCTTCATTTAACCGGTATTGAGCAAAATCATCATTTACAGCATCGATTGTTTCCTGAAGTTTCGACATCATCCAGCGATCGGCAAGATTATTTTGATCGATCGTCAGCGAGGGAATGTATGATTCGTTTTCATCCATATTCATGGTGATAAATCGAAAGGCATTCCAGATTTTATTCGAAAAGTTCCGGCCTTGTTCACACAGATTTTGATCGAACAAAAGATCATTGCCTGCAGGTGATGAAAATAGCATGCCAACGCGTGTTCCATCTGCTCCATATCTTTCAATCAATTCGATCGGATCGGGTGAATTTCCAAGAGATTTTGACATTTTCCGTCTTTTTTCATCTCTTACAATTCCATGATAATATACATTACTGAATGGTTTTTCACCCCGGAAAGCATATCCTGCCATAATCATTCTGGCAACCCAGAAAAACATGATTTCAGGTGCAGTTACCAGGTCAGAAGTTGGATAATAATAGTTAATATCCTTGTTATCCGGATCCTTAAATCCATCAAAAACAGTAATCGGCCATAACCAGGAGGAAAACCAGGTATCCAGAACATCTTCATCCTGACGCAATTCACCGGCCTTTATTTTTTTTCCTGATTTTTCCGCAGCCTTTTGAACTGCCTGCTCTCTGTTTTTAGCAATCACATAGTCATTTTCACCGGGACCAAAGTACCAGGCAGGTATGCGTTGTCCCCACCAGAGCTGCCTCGAAATACACCAGTCCCGGATATTTTCCATCCAGTGCTTGTAGGTGTTCTTAAACTTTGCGGGATAGAACCGGATATTATCGTTCATTACGTTTTCAAGGGCCGGTTTGGCAAGATCTTCCATTTTGCAAAACCACTGAAGCGACAAACGGGGTTCGATTACAGCATCTGTACGCTCAGAGTATCCGATATTATTGATCATCTCTTCTGTTTTGATCAGAAGTCCATTTTCCTCAAGGTCTTTGGTAATCGATTTTCTTGCTTCAAAGCGGTCTTGGCCAACATAGAATTGAGCTTCTGCTGAAAGGGTACCATCATCATTCAGCATGTCAATCACTTCCAGGTTATGACGAAGGCCTATTTCATAGTCATTGATGTCGTGAGCTGGTGTAATTTTTAAACATCCTGTTCCATATTCGGGATCAACATAACTGTCGGCAATGACGGGTACTTCACGTTCAACAATTGGGATAATTGCAGTTTTGCCCACAAGATGCCGGAAGCGTTTGTCATCCGGATTTACACTAATACCCGTATCAGCAAGAATTGTCTCCGGGCGGGTAGTTGCAATGGTTACAAATTGATCAGAATTCTTGATTTTGTACCGGATGTAATAGAGTTTGGACGTAACTTCCTTGTGGGTTACTTCCTCGTCGGAAAGAGCAGTTTGTGCCTGCGGATCCCAGTTTATCATCCGTAGTCCCCGATAGATGTAGCCGCGTTCATACAGGTCAATAAAACATTCAATTACAGCGTCATAAAGATCATCTTCAAGTGTAAAGCGCGTTCGTTTCCAGTCGCATGAAGCACCCAGTTTTTTCAGTTGCTGCAGGATGATACCCCCATGTTCGTCAGTCCATTGCCATGCGTGTTCCATGAACTCATCACGGGAGAGGTCACTTTTTTTAATCCCTTTCTTTCTCAGCTTTTGAACCACTTTGGCCTCGGTAGCGATAGAGGCATGGTCGGTTCCGGGTACCCAGCAGGCATTTTTTCCGAGCATCCGGGCACGGCGGACCAGTACATCCTGAATGGTATTATTGAGCATATGCCCCATATGCAGCACACCGGTTACATTGGGAGGGGGTATCACGATAGCATAAGGCTCGCGGTTATCTGGCTCGGAATGGAAATAATGATTCTCTTCCCAGTATTTATACCACTTTTCTTCGGTGTCAGCCGGGTTGTATTGTTTTGGTAAATTAGACTTCATGTTTCAAAACTTCACTTAACTCTGACGAGACGCACACCGAAGTGGCCATCACAGCCGTGTTTGTGAGGGAATGTCTGATAGGCTTTTCCATCTTCAATCAAAACCTCTTCAGGCAGATAGCCGGAAAGATTATCCAGTTGAAAATTATCAAACTTAACCAGGAAGTTTTGAATTTGCCCCCAGTTTTCTTCCTCTTCGAGGGAACAGGTACTATAAACAAGCCTTCCGCCTTTTTTAATAAAATTAGCTGCTTCTTCGAGGAGTTCACCCTGAAGCTTTACAGCCTCTTTAAGGTCGTTTTCTGTCCGTCTCCAGCGTAAATCGGCACGTTTACTCATAACACCGGTTCCGGTGCAGGGTACATCAAGCAGAACGCCATCAGCAAGTTTCAGAGAAAGTTCACGCACATCACTTCGCCGTATTTTAATATTTTCAGCACCGTAGTGAAGGGCGCTTTCAGCGAGGCGTTCAAGACGTTCTGTACTGATATCTACGGCAATAATGGTTCCCTCGCCTTCCATTAAATCGGAAATCACGATCGATTTGGTTCCGGGAGCAGCGCAGAGATCGTAAATGGTTTCTCCCGGCTTCGGATCAAGTATGGTTGGTGCGAAGCCGGCAGCAATATCCTGAACAAGACAAAATCCTTTTTCTATCCAGCCTTTTGAGATAAATGGTTCAACGGATTCCACTTTAAAATAACCCGGAAGCCAGTTGCTTTCCTCAAATTTCAAGCCTGATTTTTCCATGCGAAGTTTAAAATTACCGGTTTTTGTGCGGAGATTATTTACCCGTACATAAAACAGAGGCCGTTGGTTATTTGCCTGCATCAATTGGAAAGCTTCCCTTTCACCAAATCGTTTACTCCATCGTTTAACAAGCCATTCCGGATGAGAAAAAGTAGTGGCGACCAATTTGGTTCTGTCTTCAAAAGCCGGTTTTGGCAAATTATCAATATCCCGCTGAATATTTCTGAGAATTGCATTGACAAGATCACCGGATTTGGAACCTAATGTATATTTGGCAATTTCAACGGCTTCATTTATAGCTGCATAATCAGGGGTTCCATCCATAAAAAGCATTTCATAAAGCCCGAGGCGAAGGATGTTTTTAAGTGGTGATTTCATTTCATCAATACTGATGCTGGAGAATTCATCAATTAAAAAATCAAGATAACTTCGCTTTCTTAATATATTTTGTACATACTCCCTTACCTGCGCCTTTTCTCTTGCATCAAGTTCACCGGCAAGTGAAAAATTAACACTGTTTTTTTCATCAAACTCAATTAATATTTCAACGCTTACCGAACGTGCTGATAGTTCCGTTTCCAATGTTTTTTCTGTTTTAAAAGTTCAAATTCCTGATTATTAACGCATTAGGTGACCAAATTGTTTGGTTTTTTATCCGGTTATCCCGGTAAAATTATGCTGTTGCTAAAAGAATATTAAGATATGATTTTGACTGACCTTTTGCTAACTCATTCTGTTAATGTCTCATGATTTGTTCAGGAGAAAGAATTCGATCGGAGAAATTTCTGCGCCACTCAAGTTTTCACTTTTCACTCTTTTCTTTTTGTCCATCCAAATTGCATTTTGAAGTATAAGTGATTAACTTTTGAGGCTTACTTTCAGATGTAAATTTCACGATAACTAACGAACTTAAAAACGCTCAAAACTTTTATTAGCGAATGAAAAAAGGAACAGTTGCACAAGTCATAGGCCCTGTGGTTGATGTTGATTTTAAGCAGGGTGAACTGCCTAAACTTCAAAATGCACTTTATATTGAGAGAGACGACAAAAGCAAACTTTTTTTGGAAGTTGCACAACATCTTGGTGAAAACAGGGTGCGAACCATAGCGATGGATTCAACCGATGGCCTTGTCCGTAAAACTCCGGTTGTTGATACAGGCGGGCCAATTTCAATGCCAATCGGGGAAGATATCAGAGGCCGGCTGTTTAATGTAGTCGGAGATTCTATTGATGGTATTGAACCACCGGAAGGGAAAGAGAGATATCCAATTCACAGGCCCGCCCCTGATTTTGTGGATCTTGCAACCTCGACAGAAATGCTTGAGACGGGAATTAAAGTTGTCGATTTGCTTTGTCCATATGCCAAAGGTGGTAAAATTGGATTATTTGGCGGCGCCGGGGTGGGTAAAACGGTTTTAATTATGGAGCTGATCAATAATATTGCAAAGGCACATTCGGGCCTTTCAGTATTTGCCGGTGTTGGCGAGCGTACAAGGGAAGGTAATGATTTGCTTCGTGAGATGATTGAATCGGGTGTAATTCAATATGGTGATGAATTTAAAGAAGCTTTAGAAAAAGGAGAATGGGATCTCTCACTTGTGGATAAAGAAAAATTACTTGAAAGCCAGGCTACACTTGTTTTCGGACAGATGAATGAACCTCCCGGAGCACGTGCCCGGGTGGCATTATCAGGCCTGACTGTCGCCGAATATTTTCGGGATCAGGTAAGTCGTGATATTCTGTTTTTTATTGACAATATCTTCAGGTTTACTCAGGCAGGATCCGAAGTATCGGCACTGCTCGGCCGGATGCCTTCAGCGGTAGGTTATCAGCCTACACTGGCTACCGAGATGGGGGATCTTCAGGAACGTATTACCTCTACAAAAAGCGGATCCATTACATCCGTACAGGCAATTTATGTTCCGGCTGATGACCTGACTGACCCGGCACCGGCTACAACTTTCTCCCACCTTGATGCAACAACAGTTTTGAGCCGTGCTCTTACTCAAATTGGTATATATCCAGCTGTCGATCCGCTCGATTCAACTTCGCGAATTAATGACCCAAAAGTGGTTGGGAAGAAACATTATGACTGTTCAAAGAATGTGAAAGAGATTCTTCAGAAATATAAAGAACTTCAGGACATCATTGCGATTCTTGGTATGGATGAACTTTCGGATGAAGACAAACTTGTTGTTTCAAGAGCACGTCGTGTTCAGCGATTTTTAAGCCAGCCATTTTTTGTAGCCCAGCAGTTCACAGGCCAGGAAGGTAAATATGTAAAGATTGATGATACGATTAAGGGATTTAACATGATTATGGACGGAGAGCTTGATCACCTGCCGGAAAATTCATTTCACCTTGTAGGCACGATTGAAGAAGCAATAGAAAAAGGTGAAAGATTAATGGCAGAAGCTGAAGGCGAGGCTGCGTAATCACAAAAAATTTTTGTAAATGGAAAAATCTTTTAAAGCAAGGGTGTTAACTCCGGAACAAATTTTATTTGAAGGGGATGTTACAGGTGTTCAGGTGCCGGGTATGAATGGCAAATTCGAAATGCTTTTTAATCACGCTCCTATTATTTCATCACTTGTCGAAGGTTCAGTTCGAATAAGAAAGACCGGGAGCGAAGATCTTCTCTTTTCAATCGATAGCGGATTTCTGGAGATGAATAATAATCAGCTCACAATACTTGCTGAATCAGCAAAGGATAAAAGAGTAATATGATAAGTAACTGCCAACTCAGGACTCCGAAAGCATATTAAAATAGTTTTTCAAAAGCATCTTCATCTTTCACATTTTTGTATAGCTCCCTTAGGGTACTGCGCATTTCCATTTGTAATACATCGTTGATTTCATCTGTACCCGCTGAACGGTCAAGATCAATCGGTTGATCAATATACAGCATGAGTTCAGGTTTGCTATATTTCATGGAATGCATGTAAACACCAACCGGAACGACATCCACATCCGGTAATTGTTCACAAAGCCATGCGAGCCCGTTTTTAAAATCAGGTTTATTTGCTGAAAAAGGACGTATTTCACCTTCCGGGTAGATATAAAGAGAAGAGTTGGGCCTTTGCATGGATTTTATTGCGTAGCGCAGAGATACGAGGGCTGATTTGGGATTCTCAAGATGGATGGAAAATGCACCGATTTTTTTAAAAAACCGATACTTCAGCATCTGATTATCTTCCATCATAGCCCTGCCTTTTTGCTTAAAAAGATTTTCGTTTAAAAAAAGCGGTATCAAGCCGTCCCACCACGAGGTATGATTCAGAAAATAGATTGTTTTATCCCCGGGACCGGGGTAATAATTTTGTGCCAGCCATACATGTTTAAAACGAAATCTGAAAAACCAATTCATGTAGAAGGTAAAAAGCCGTATAAATAATGGCGATTCCTGAGCCGGTATAAACGGTGGTTTTGCTGCTTTGTTCACAGTAGATTGCTGGATACTTGTATCTTTAAAATTTAGAATCTGAACGGAGTCCATAATTTGCATATTTTATCCATATAAACATAAACAAGATGATTTGATCTGTAAATTGTGACAAATAAGTAAATTAGGCGGGCTAAAAACATTCAAATCCGTTACCTTTTTAAACAAATTTAAATTATACCATCTTCTGCTGAAAATCGTTTAAGAAATTTTCCATTACAATAATAAATCGATCAAAAAATGAATTCCTGAATAGTAATGAAGCAAACAAATTATTTAATTTTTCTGATATTAATCCCATTTATACTTTTTTCAATCTCATGCGAGCAAAAAACCGACTACGAACAGCTTGTTGAACAAGAATTAAATAAAGGAGTACGATCTGATTCTCTTTTTTTAGGATATTATCTGGG
Organism: Balneolaceae bacterium; assembly: GCA_050329675.1. Taxonomy (GTDB): domain Bacteria; phylum Bacteroidota; class Rhodothermia; order Balneolales; family Balneolaceae; genus CAYVBJ01. Next base: position 1,761 of record JBHJOO010000090.1, on the reverse strand, counting down.
AATGGATCGGCAGGAATTTTTTGATCACAGCTGGGAATTAAATCGCAGACAAATTGTTACAGGTGGTTCTCAGGTCGAATATAGACTTGAAAATCTCTCAAAAAATGCAACCATGAAATTTTATCCAAAATTCAAAAATGATAAAATATATGAAATGCCTGTTGAGATTTCTTATGACGCCTGGGCACCCTGGAATCGCGATCTTTTTTCAGACAGTCTGATTGTAGAATTGTTAGACTTCTACAGAAATGAATATGGGGACAACTTTATTCATACCATACATCCTGAAAATGGCAAAATGGCCTGGATAAGCGTAAATGGAAATAGAAGAATTTCAATTTTTAAAAAAGATGATGCAATTGTACAGGTGGAATTTGTGGATTTATTGTCTAATGATCAGCCTTCGTAAATTATTTACCCTGTACTAATGCAAAAATTTAAAAAAGTCTTAGTTTTTCCGGTTTTGCCTCTTTTAATCCCTATCCTGTTTTCTATCTCCTGTACATCAGAAACAGGTAAAAAAGATTCACTATTTCAATCATTACCCTCTGAACGCACAAATATTCATTTCGAAAACAGGCTGAGTTTTGACCATGAATTTAATATTTATCGCTACAGAAATTTTTACAATGGCGGCGGCGTGGCACTTGGCGATATCAGCGGTAATGGGCTGCCGGATATTTTTTTAACCGGAAATATGGTTCAAAACCGGCTTTATATAAACAAAGGGGATTTTAAATTTGAAGATATTACCGAACAGGCTGGTGTTGGTGGTACAAAGACATGGTCAACCGGTGTAAGTTTTGTGGATATAAACGGTAATGGTTTACTGGATATTTATGTCACAAATTCCGGTGAAGTGGAAGAAGATCAGCGGCGTAATGAGCTATTTATTAATAACGGCGATCTGACTTTTACAGAAATGGCAGCAGAATATGGGCTGGATGACCCCGGTTATTCCATTCATGCCGTTTTTTTTGATTATAATGGTGATGGCCTGTTGGATATGTATTTGTTGAATAATTCAGATGAGGCAATCGGAAGCTTTGATATCAGTGAGAATCAAAGGCATGTGCGTGATGATCTTGGAGGTGATAAACTATACCGTAATGATGGAAATTTCTTTGTAGATGTTTCTGAAGAAGCCGGTATTTATGGGAGTGAAATTGGGTTTTCATTGAGTGCATCCATAGCAGATGTGAACCGTGACGGCTGGCCGGATATATATGTTGCCAATGATTTTTTTGAACGTGATTATCTTTATATAAATAATGGCGATGGGACATTCAGAGAAGTTTTGGAAGATAATATGGGGAGTATTAGTGCGGCATCAATGGGTTCGGATATTGCCGACATTTCCAATAACGGCTGGCCGGATATTTATGTGTCAGATATGCTGCCGCAATCAGAAAGAAGACTGAAAACAGTTACTACCTTTGAAAATTGGGAACGTTTTTCAGATAAACAAAAATGGGGATATCATTCTCAACTCACCCGTAACACACTGCAATTAAATAATGGGATTTCAGAGATAAGAAATTCTGCTCCGTTTTTTTCAGAAATCGGAAGGTTTTCGCGAGTAGAAGCAACCGACTGGAGCTGGGCTGTACTCATTGCTGATTTTGATCACAACGGATACAACGACATCTATGTGACAAATGGCCTTTTACAAGATATCACCAATCTGGATTATCTTGGCGAAGTTCGAACTCCTGATATGGTACGATCAATAATTACCGGAGAAAATGTTGATTTTGAAAG
>JBHJOO010000130.1:0-6528 GCA_050329675.1 Balneolaceae bacterium | reverse complement strand
TAGTGATCATGTTTTATACCCTTCAGCAAATCATGAGAGTTGATTTTATGGAATGAGTTCCAGCCCATGTGTGGAACTTTGCCGTTATCTGAATCAAACTTCTTCAAAACACCGGGTATTATACCAAGTGCATCAGAATTACCCTCTTCTGATGAATCAAACAGAAGCTGCATCCCGAGACAAATTCCAAGCACGGGCTTTTTGGTATTTAGCAGCCAGATATCCAAATCGCGTGACCTGAGATCATCCATTGCCGCGGCAGCATGCCCAACACCGGGGAATATAATTGCCTCTGTTTTTTCAAGTTGTTCCGCTTCATCTGTGATGATGTATTTTGCATTCAGCCTGTCAAGCGCATTCGAGACGGAGGCTAAATTCCCGGCCTTATATTTGATAATTCCTATCATAGATGATTTTGAAACAGCATTTGGTTGGTATAATCAAAACTGAAAATGTCAAACGAAATAATGAGAAGAAAAAATGTTGGTCATGATATTGTTGAATGATAGCTTTTATTAGCAGTCGGCAGTTAATTTAAATCACAGGCTTCAATTTTATTCAATTTCACTTTTCACACCGAAAAAATCGGATTTCACTTACGTGGGAATCTCCGTCAATTGACGGATCGGAGCGCTTCGCTCAACTTTTGCGTTTTCACTCATAAAAGGCCTTTCGTGCTTGGCAATATATTTTTGATTCGTTCATTTCTGCTAATGGCAAATCGGAACGCTTTGGCAAATCCTTTAAAAACAGATTCGATGACATGATGTTCATTTTTGCCTGATGCGTCAACATGCAGTGTAGCCTTAACGTTCATTGCCAGCGTATAAAAAAAATGTTCAGCCATTTCGGTTGGAAAATCTCCGATATACTCACGTTTTAGAGGTACATTCCATTTTAAAAAAGGGCGATTGGAGAGATCTATCGCAACCGTCGCCAGTGCTTCATCCATTGGTAATACAAATCCATATCGCTGAATGCCGCCTCCGCTGGTTGTCAGTGCTTCATGAAGTGCCTGTCCCAGCGTTATGGCCGTATCTTCAATTGTATGGTGTTCATCAACCTGAAGGTCACCATCACAGTGTATGGTAAGATCCAGTAAACCGTGCCGGGCAATTTGATCAAGCATATGATCAAAAAAGTTTAATCCGGTTTGGATATCGGACTTGCCTGTGCCATCCAGATTTACAGAAACGCGGATGGCAGTTTCGCCGGTTTTTCTCTCAATTTCAGCAGTACGTTTTGGAAAGAGATAGGAGTTACAAAAATCAAACCAATCACATCCGGTGCAAATCCGGCGGTCACCTGCACTGAGCAAGATTGCGTTGTTATGCTTATCCATGGTAATAGTGGCATCTGCATCTTGTTCATTAAAGTCAGAAAATGTGATCTTTTCATTTTCCATTAATCTGAGCTGTTCTTTGCTTAAAGAAGCATGGCCTGTATTAAATTCTATATCCTGTTCGGATAGCCTTTTGAGGGTATAGAGAGCACCGGAGTGAAGAAGTTCTTTCTTTTCACCTGATAATGCTGTCGGATTTATCCAGATTTTCATGAAATTATTTCTTTTAGGGTGCGCAAAAATCGTTCATTTTCATCAGGTATGCCAATCGTTACCCGAAGACAATCTTCACAAAGCGGCTCATTACCGCGATACCGAACAATAACACCATTATCGGCTAATTTACGGTAGATCTCTTTCGAATTCTTAATTTTAAAAAGCAGAAAGTTTGCATTCGAAGGATAGACTTCTTCCACATCCGGACAATGTTTCAGGTCGTTTGCTACAAAGTCTCTTTCTTCCCGTATTTTATCGATATTAAATTTGATAAGCTCCAACTTATCAAATGCTTTCAGTGCGGCATCAGCAGTAAGCTTATTTACATTGTATGGAGCTTTGACTTTAATCAGGTATCTGATAATCTGCGGATTCGAAATGGCAACTCCAAGCCTGATACCCGCAAGGCCAAACGCTTTTGAGAATGTTTGCAGAACCACCAGATTAGTATACTGCTGAACCATTGCGGCCATTGATTCCTGCCTGCTGAAATCAATATAAGCTTCATCAATCACAACAATTCCGGGAAAGCGTTCTAAAATTCTCAGCATGTCGGTTCGATTCATGTCATTAGCTGTCGGATTATTGGGAGAGCAGAGAAAAAGAAGACGGGTTTGATCATCTGCTTCCTCTAAAATTTTATCAACCTGAAGCTGGAACTCATTGGTTAGCAGAATTTCCTTCACATTCAGGTTGTTGATTTGTGCCGATACTTTATACATGCCATAAGTTGGCGGAGTTGTAATGATCGAATCCTTGCCCGGTTCACAAAAAATACGCATTAGAAGGTCAATCGGTTCATCACTGCCAACGCCTGTAAAGATATTTTGTATATCAACCTGACGGAATGCAGCTATTTTTTTGCGCAGTTCATCTTGCGTAGGCTGAGGGTAACGATGCAGAGAAAGCTGATTCTGCACCGGTGACCCAAAACTGTTTTCGTTCGCATCAAGAAGAATTCCTTCACTGAAGTCATCCCTGGCACTGCGGTATGGAGTCAGTTCACGAATATTCGGGCGTACAAGTGAATCTAAATCAATTTGCAGAGGCATATAAATGTTTTTAATTCATACTTTTTAATTTTTTTAGCCGAACCGTAACAGCACGTTTGTGAGCGTCAAGGCCTTCCATTCCGGCAAGTATTTCAACTGCAGGCCCGATATTTCGCAAGCCTTCTTCCGTCAGTTGCTGCATGGTAATAAATTTTTGAAACGAAGAGAGTGACACACCACTGTACATACGTGCATACCCGTAGGTGGGCAGGGTGTGATTGGTGCCTGTTGCATAATCACCGGCACTTTCAGGAGTCAGTGCACCAAGAAAAACGGATCCCGCATTTTGAATGTGATCAGTAAAACTCTCTGCATTTTCACAATTGATAATCAGGTGCTCAGGGGCGTACCGGTTTGAAAATTCAACAGCTTTCTCAACAGATTCGGCGAGAATTAATAAACTGTTATTGAGTGCTTTTTCAGCAATTTTTTTTCGAGGCAATACCAGTAACTGGTTTTTAATTTCAATCTTTGTCTGATCGATATTGTTTTTTGATGTTGAAACAAGTACAACCTGGCTGTCGGGTCCATGCTCAGCCTGTGAAAGCAGATCGGCGGCAACAAATTCGGGATCTGCGGAGTCATCAGTAATAATTAATACCTCTGAGGGCCCCGCCGGCAGATCGATACTTACCATTGCGTCGCTGTTTTGCAGCAGCATTTTGGCTGCGGTTACATATTGATTACCGGGCCCGAAAATTTTATCAACTTTTGGGATCGATTGTGTTCCGAATGCCATTGCGGCAATAGCCTGAGCTCCACCCGCTTTAACAATTGTTTTAACTCCTGTTTTTTGAGCTAAGTATGCAATAGAATCAGGGATGTTGCCTTCGGAATCAGGTGGTGTGGCCAGTACAATTGTATTGCAGCCGGCTATCATTGCCGGAACGCTGAGCATTATAGCTGTTGACAGGAGTGGTGCTGTTCCTCCGGGAATATAAAGGCCTACCCGTTCAACAGGCCGGGCTACTCGTGAACATATTACACCGGGCATGGTTTCTGTTTCGGAATCAAATGTTGATTGTTCTCGGTGAAACCGGAACACATTACTCATGGCAAGATCGATAGCCTGTTTTTCTGAATCATTCAGTACAGGATTCAGCTCACCCGGATTGATACTGTTGCTTTCAAGATCAATATGGTCAAATTTTTTAGTGTATCTTTTAAGAGCGTCATCACCTTCATGTTCGATATCATTCAGAATGGGCTGAATCTGTCCGAAGAGGGAAACAAAATCCATTTTAGGACGCCTGCAAAGTGTGCTGATTTCATCGTCTGACAGATCATGTAAATTAAAAAATTTCATATCCGCATATATTTAGAATTTTGTGTTATAACCTCAGTTCGATTAATAAATCAGGTTTATAATATAGAATATACTGATCATCTCACTACTCACTATTCACTCACAATATCATACTCTCAATGGGAAGCATCACGATTCCCGAAGCTCCTGCATCTTTCAATTGTTCCATCACTTCCCAAAAGGTTGCAAGCGGAACAACTGTGTGAATGGCTACCGTTCCGTTATCTGCCAGGGGCATAATTGTCGGACTTTTAAGTGAGGGAATTATTTTTTTTATTTCAGGGATTGATTCTTCAGGAGCATTCATCATAATATAACGGCTTTTTTCCGCTTGCTGATGTCCCTCAATTCGCTGTAAAATTTTATTAATCAATTCCAATTTTCCATCCGACAGCGGTTTATTTGTTTTAACAAGCTGAGTTTCAGAGTTAAAGATATTTTCTATCTCAACCAGGCCATTTGCCTTGAGTGTATTCCCGGTTGATACCAGGTCACTAATCGCATCAGCAATTTCAAGACGGGGTGCAATTTCAACAGATCCGGAAAGGGTGATGATTTCAACATCTATATTTTTTTTTCTGAAATAGGTACCGGTGATGTTAGGATAGCTTGTGGCAATTTTTTTTCCGGCACAATCCGGCACTTTTTTTATGGCCCCGTTTTTCGGGGCTGCCAGGGCAAGATGACACACGCCATAGTCGAGTCCGCGAAGTATTGTAACATCAGCCTCATCTTCGGCAGCAACATTGGCACCAACAAAGCCAAGATCACACACGCCATCCTCCACATATTCGGGAATGTCGTCGTCCCGGATGAGTAAAAGCTCCAGGTCAAAATTCCGGCATTTTACTAGCAGACTCCGTTTGTAATCATCGAATTTAAGTCCGATTCCTTCAAGTAAATTCAGTGTTTTATCGGTAAGCCGGCCGCTTTTTTGAACAGCTATACGAAGTGATGTTGTTGAATCAAGAGTTCTCATTAGATTTTTTAGTAAGATTAAAATGGTTGTTGAAAGTTCGGGGCAATACGGAAGAGAAAAATGCAGATTTAATGCACAATATGCCCGCAATGGCTTTTTGGAAGGCCATGATGATGTGTGATATGAAGAGTGACTAAAATCATCGGCTAAATATACGGTATTTATGGAATGGAATGCCAATGATAAACAAAAAAAGCTCCGCATCTGATGCGGAGCTCTCTTCGATATGGACTAAATAGTGTTATTTAATCAAAATTATTCAGCAGGTTCTTCGTCTGTTACCTCAAGTTCAATTGTTCCAATGTCGGTGGTATCACGGGATGAAACAGAAACGTTTGGTACTACGGCACTGCCGAAGCCATCAACAGAAGGATTGATGGAACCCTGATATACACCTGAAGGCAGGCCTATGAGTGTAAAAGCCCCATCTGAGTCAGCCCGGGTACCTGCAAGGGTATCCTCACTGGCAATTGCATAAACCCATGGAAGTGCTTCAGCGGGTGTTACTTCACCTGTGATAGTACCGGCAGCTTCAAGATTTACAGCTCGAAGAACCGGCTTCAGCAGGTATTTTCCGGATTGTCCTGCTTTAACAATAGAACGTGAAGCATCAAAATCAAGAAGCAGGTTAAAGATTTCACCGCCTTCGATCGTAACATTCAGATTCAGTTTTAAACCGCTCTGCTGTGCACTCGGGGTGTCAAGTTTTATAGAAACTCCGCCAACCACTATTTCATTGTCGTTTCCAAGCACGAGCCTGAGCTGCCGGTATGTTCCGGCTTCAAGTTCTCTTTCACCAAGCACATCTACCTTTCCATTTGTTAATTGGAGCAGGTCAATTCGCATTGGCTCATTATTGATAACGATCCATTCGCCATCATTTTCTTCTGCATTACTGCTTCGGTGCACTTTCACTTCTTGCACATCAATGTAAACGGCATCAATATCAGCCGGGGCATCGGTAAGTAAAACCCTCAGTATTCCGGGATCACTGCTTTGATTTGTCGTTGTACTGTCGCATGCTGCAAAAAGCAGGGAAGTGGTCAAAAATAGGAGTAATAATTTTAATTGATTCATAGTTATTATTTGTTTTTTTATTCTTATTTAATGTTCTTAAAACTTGATTGATTTCATTATGTTCCATGTATGCAATCAACTTATATCTGTTTGACTATCAACTATAACAAAAGTTACATGAAATTCGATTTTTTATGATTACTATTGCTCAGCTAACCTACATTCCGCTGTATTCCGACCATCCAAAAGAAAAAGTGCAGGACTTGATTGAATTTGTAGCCCAGCATGATGTCGAAGTGGATGTAAATTTTTTATCGACCAGTATTAAAGGTAAAACAGATGTGGTATTTAACCTGGTTCGTGAAATTTATGATACCATGACACTTGAGGGTGAGACTTTTCGTTTTCACGTAGAATTTCTAAGCCCGACGAAAGAATAAAAAAGAGGCACGTCCTGCTGTTCTTGATTCATCGGATGACTTGGTGTGCTGTTAAAATTGGTTGTGTCATAGAGCGAGTCATCCGATGAATGTGGGTTGGCAGCTTATGGGGCACCCGGGCTCAACACTGCAGCATTTAAAAAGAGACGATCGGCGCCACGCCAGTAGCCGCGGAA
>JBHJOO010000522.1:0-14696 GCA_050329675.1 Balneolaceae bacterium | reverse complement strand
AGTGCTTCTTGCTGCTCGGCAGTCAGCTCATTTTTTATCTTCACCATCATCTCAAACTGAGTTCTTTTGAGATTATTTTCAAGTGCCAGTATTTTATCAAGTTGTGATGATGCCTCTTCAAGATTAACTGTTTCAGATTTCAGCAAATTCTGCAAAATCTCCATTTCATTTTGCAAGTCCCAACGTACTTTGGTATGTGCGGCATGCAACTCATTTGTGAGATTCTGAATAGTTTTTCGCTGTGTTTCTGTTAGATTGATCTCATTCTGATTTCGCATAATCAGCTGCGGTGAATAGAACATTTGGGTAAAGCTTCTCATACTCTGCGTGCGTTCCATTGCCATTCTTGATTCCTGCTGCCTTTCACCTCTGTTAGCTTGAGCCTGCAGGGAAACAGGTTCAAGAACAAAGAAAAGAGTTGTTGTAATAAACGCAAGAAGTGATACTGTTTTATATCTAAAAATTACTGTTTCCATCTGCTTCCTCATTGTTTTCATTTATGTTTAATAGTTCATCTGTTTCAAGAAAAAAATCGTATTCATAAAAATTATCACTAAATACAAGCAATTCATCCGTGGGCATCTCCCATTCTATTACCATGGAATCAAATTCATACCCGGCTTGATCTGCAGTTAGATTTGTAAACAATAGCCAGCTTATTCCTGTACTTATAACCAGGAATACAGCTGCCATTTTTAAATAACTGTTATATCTGTTTTTCAGGCGTTGTTTTTCCGCCCTTTCCCAAATTGTATCAAATGAAGTAATTTTATCTGAATCGTTATTCCTTACTTCACTGTAAAGCCGGCGGAGTATTTTGTCGTTGTCGTCATTTTTCATTTTGAAAAAACTTTAAGTGTATAATTTCATACCGGGTTCATCTATCAATTGTCTTAGATTTGATTTTCCACGTTCATAATGAGTGCGGGCGGTTCCAATCGTCACATTCATGATGCCGGCTGCTTCTTCTATCGTCATATTGTGATAAAATACCAGCCTTAACACCTCGTTCTGCTTTGGTGATAATTTTGAAAGCAGCTTTTTGATAAGCATCTCCCTTTCTGAATTTTCTGCATTTTCCTCTTCTGTATCTGCCTGTACATCTGTTTCAACATCAACAGCATTCTCGGTGAATACATATTTTTTTTCCGCTTTGTAATGATCCAGGCCTGTAAATTTAATGACAGAAAAAATCCATGTTCTGAATGAAGTTTCTGAATTTTCATTATATGTTGCTTTGCCTTCCAATACTTTCAAGTAAACAGTTTGTATTAAATCCTCCGCTGCAAATTTATCGCCTGAAGAACAGTAAAGTGCCCATCGAAAACACTCGTCATGATGTTGTTTTAATAATTCCTGAGTTTTACTGTTATCTGCCATTATCAGAACCGTTCTGATTATTATTCGCTGATACTTTCTGTTTATATGACACTCATTAAAGATAAGCTTTTGGATGATGCTATATTCCCGTACAAAAACGGACCGGGAAATGTCAAAAATCAAATTTTTCCTGTATTTTATTTTATAAAAATTTTATCCAATATGTCTGTAACTCTGAATTCATTTCGATAAATTAATCAGACTATGAAAAAATTTATTCTCATCCTTGCTTTATACATTGTACAATCTGGTTTCAGCAATAGTGTATTTGCTCAGGACGAAAACAACCATTCCGATGTAATGACACAGGAAAAGCTTGAAACCATTATCTGGCAGGAAACATCTCAGCCGGAAGGCCGCGGCGGGGTTGTTCAGTTTATTTATGATGATATAGCTATGGCTGTTTTGTCAGACACCAATTTTGACCGGATGCGGATCATTGCACCGATTATCAATCAGGGTGATATGACTCAAAGACAGCTTTTTTCTATTATTGAGGCCAATTTTCAATCTACCCTTGATGCACGGTATGCGACTAATGAGGGTGTCTTGTACTCGGCATACATTCATCCGTTATCTTCCCTGAGCAGACAGGAAGTTCTATCTGCACTCAGACAGGTAGCTGCTCTTGTTCATAATTTTGGTACCACCTATTCAAGTGATGAATTGATGTATTTACAACAAGACGGGCAGCAGGATTAGTTTAAAAAAAAAGAATCAGCTGCCGGAGTCTTGAGTTGTTGATGTCCAAAATAAGTTGGCGCAGAACATTCTCCGGCTCAATACGATCTTCTGAAATTCTGACTACTGACTACTCTTTTTTAATTTTCAAAACAGGCTCATCTTCACTGAACTTGGTTCCTGCCGGGGGGCGATATTCCTGAAATGGTATCTTTAGAAGGCTGCCCATACTGTCATGCTCTTCAGGGTCCATATGTGTATCTATACCGTATTTTAGTTTTTTTGTGTCGTCTACCTCTGCAAAGGTGCCAAATATCCTGTCCCAAATTGCAAAAATGTTGCCATAGTTTGTATCGGTAAGCGGCTGTGTGTAGTGATGATGGACTTTATGCATGAGAGGGGTAACAAATATATATGAGAGCCACCTGTCAAACTTTACCGGCATCTGAATATTGGCGTGTGTTATATGTGCAAACAAAACTGAAAGGCTTTGATAAAGCATCACAATGCCAATCGGTGCACCGAGTACAAACACACCAGCAATTGTAAAAGAAATCCTGATCAGCGTTTCACCGGGATGATGACGAAGGCCGGTGGTAACGTCAACAGTGGTATCGCTGTGGTGGATGAGATGAAATTTCCACATCCATTTAATTTTATGCTCAGTCCAGTGAGAAAAATAGGCTCCGATCAAATCGAGCATCATCACTCCGATAATAATCTGAACCCACAACGGCATCTCCACCAGATGAAGCAGGCCGAAATTATTAGCTGATGTATAGGTTGAGACACCATAGAGAACCCCGGCCAGGCCAAATCCGATGACAGCAGTTAAAAATGTGAAAAACAGATTAATGCCTGCATGCCGGATTTTTTTGTACTGGAATTTGAACAACGGGATAATTCCCTCGGCAATCCAGAATACAAATATGCCTCCAATCAGGATTCCCGCCCTGAAAGCAGTCGGGATATCTTCAAAAAATGCAATCAGGGATTCCATTTTACAAAGATTCGTGAATTAGTTTTTCTTTTTGAAAATGCTTATCAAGATAACGTACAATGTATTTGCCAAATATGTCAAATTCCAGGTTTACCTGGTCACCCTCAACTTTTTCCCTGAGATTGGTATATTCCCAGGTGTATGGAATGATCGCGACCGTAAATTCAGTTTCTTCTTCACGGGCAATAGTCAGGCTAATACCATCAACCGCAATACTGCCCCGGCCAACGATGTAGGGTGAATATGAATCCAGAAATTTAATGGATATGAGACGATCATTGCCTTTTGTAACAATAGTTGAGATTGTGCCAACGGTATCCACATGACCCTGTACAATATGACCATCAATCGCTTTATCAATTGTCAAGGAGCGTTCAAGGTTTACAATTTTACCTTCACTTAAATTACCAAGAGTTGTTTTTCTCAATGTTTCCTCGACACATTGGATTTTAAAAGAGTTTTCATCCTTGTCAACAACAGTCAGGCAAACACCGTTTACGGCAATACTTTCATCTTTATGTGTATCACCGGCAAACGAACATTCAATATTTAGTTCCTTACCACCTTCAAAGTTTTTTATACGTTTTACTTTTCCGGTTTCTGTAATAATTCCTGTAAACATGGTTTTCTGTTTTTTAATTTATTATTAAATATCTGCGGTAATCAAAATATCTGAACCAACTTGTTGCCAGGTGGTTTCTCTAAAAGGAACAACATCTTCCATTTTGTTAATTCCCAGTCCCAAAATAGATTTTGTGCCGCCACCCAATAATTTGGGAGCAATAAAAATTTGCAGCCTGTCAACAAGATTGTTCTTAATCAAAGCTGTTGAAAGCGACTGGCCGCCTTCAACCAGAACGGATGTAATTCCTTTTTCGGCAAGTTTTTCAAGAGCCTGACTCAAATTAACATGGCCTTCTTTACTTTCGACTATCAAAATATCACCCCTGAAATAATCAGATTGCAGCATTTTCAGCATCGGATCATCCAGACCCTTTGTTTTATCCTGATTATACGTAATCAATATGGTTTTTTCCTCATGTGCATCAGACAAAAGGTTTAATTTTCTTGGAAGTTCAAACGGTCCATCCAGAACTACTCTTCTTGGATTTCTTCCTTCTACGTGGCGCACTGTAAGAGATGGATTATCTATGTTTGCCGTATTACGGCCAATCATTACGGCATCATAAACAGATCTCCACTGATGAACAAGTTTTCGGGACTGAAGGCAGGAAATCCACGATGAGTCACCATTTGGCGCTGCTATATATCCATCCGCAGTTTGGGCAATTTTCAATGTAACAAATGGTTTATTGAAATTTAAATAATGAAGCCAGAACTCATTCTGTTTTTTTGCTTCATCTTCAAGCAGGCCAACATCGACGCTAATCCCGCATTCTTGCAATTTCTTTATGCCATTCCCATTTACCTTCGAACTTGGATCTTTCGCTGCCACTACAATACGGCGAACCGGCAGGCCGGCAAGCAAGTCGGCACACGGCGGGGTTTTACCATAATGTGAACATGGCTCAAGTGTAACATACACTGTGGCTCCATTAAGCTTAACCGGATCTTTAACTGATTTGACTGCCAGGGCCTCAGCGTGCGGCTGCCCATATCTCTCATGATACCCCTCGCCTATAACTTCACCGTTTTTGTCAACTATAACACAACCTACCAGCGGATTCGGAGATGTATAGCCTCTTCCTCTTTCAGCAAGGCTAAGTGCTCTCTGCATCCAGATTTTATCTTCATCACTATATGTTTTACGTTTTGACATGATTGATACACAAAATAACACATTGATCTGTATCATGTATACCCAGAGTATAAAGAAAAAAAAAGGGCAAGAGAAACATCCCTTACCCATATCTTATTGATGCTTGGTAAAACTCTGTCATCTGAGAACCAGATTTCTGTAATCTTTTATATTTGCTTCTTCCTTGAGTTTTTCAAGCCATATCTGGTTAAACGACATGAATTTCTGCTGTTCAAGATTCCTTCGAATATTTTGTTGTTCAGAGGCTGTCATTTGCTCCGGATCTGCTTTTGAAAGGCTGACAGTTCTTACCACATATACGGCACTTTCGCCTGGAATTGTACTTGATTGTTCACCTTCATTCAATCTGAAAATTGCTCCGATCACTTTTGGTTCACGTCCGGCACCGGTTAAAACAGATCCGCTCATCCTCACATTTTCTGCACGCTGTATTTCTTTACCGGCAGCTTGTGCCAAATCTTCAAGCGTATTATGTGAACCAAGTAATTGCCGGACTCTATCACTCATTATCTCTTTTCTCTTTTGATTTCGAACAGCGGTTTCAACCTGGCTTCTAACCTCTTCGAAAGGCCGTACACCGGCAGGTATTCTTTCCCGCAATTGAATTACAACAAACCTGTCATCCAGTTCAATGGCATCCGATATCCGGTTCCTTCTCATACTTTCAAGCTCTCTGAGAATTTGCCTGCTTTGGCCAAGGCCCGGAATAAATGGATTATTCTTTGTTGCAAATGCTTCTCTGATCGTTTTACCAATTCGTTCTGCTTCAGTATCAAAACCATCTTCACTTGCAAAAAAACTAAAGTCGTTAGCTTCTTCTGCCAATCGGTCTATTGTTCCAACAGGATCTGCTTCTACCCTGTAAGAAAGTACAGCAAACTTTATTTCACCATTTCTTTCATCTGTTTTTTTAAACAGATATGGATTTCCGTTTATGGAATGAACTTCAGATACTTCACCAACATTTAAATCCAAAACCGGGCTAAACTCTTCCCTGATTTCATCTTTTGGTACAAACGTATTTCGATAAGGAACCGTTGACAGATATTGTCTGATAAAAAGTGAATCATTTTCCGCATTGGCAAAAGCTTGTCGAAGTTCACCTACTTCTTCAAATATACTGGCTGTATCTTCAGCAGTTGGTGTAATGTCCCAGCTCACATATCTGAATCGATATGATTCTTCCCGTTGATATCGATCCTGATTATTTCTGTAAAAGTTACGCAATTCACTATCCGTTAAAGTGATCTCATCATCACTCACATCGGCATAAGGGAAACGCACAAACTCTGCATCTGCAAATGAATTGTTGCGTATATGCTGTTGCTTTACTTCATGTGAGCTGACCCTCAGCCCCGACATAATGTAGTTCGACAATTTCTGCTGGCGCCGGTTTTCGCGCAACTGTCTTTCAATCAACATCCAGACTTCGGTATTTTCAGGTGCATCGATGGCTGCTCTGAGGGCGATCCGGTCAATAGTGCCATCTTCTGACTGAAATTGTTCTCTGATAAACGGATCAGGATTCTCTCCTGTTATCATATCCACTAATTCGGAATCGGTAACAGTAATTCCGAGTTCCCTCATCTTCTGTTGAATAAGCTTGGAGGCGACAAGATCTTCCCACGCCTGATCCTCATAGGACGCTCTGATTTCCGGGGTCATGAAGCGGTCTGTCTGTCTGTTAAACTGATCCACATAAAAACTGACTCTGTTATTATATTCTTCGAAACTGATAGGATCACCATTCACCTGTCCCATCGATTGCGGCCCCGCACCGATAGCGTCAAATACCTGGGTATCTGCCAAAACCCACAATAAGCCGAATGAGAATATCAGAATCCACAAAATACTTGCGGTACTGTTTCTCATTTTTTCCATTACACCCATTTGAAAACCTCTTATATCTTCGTGTTAAAAATTGTCTGATTTACAAAAACTTTTAGAGCTTAATAATATACGGTAACCGTTTACGAAGAGCAATGTAACAGATGACTCCGTAAACATTAAATGCTGCCTTAAAATGTATCAAAACAGCAGAACTCAGAAAATCTCAATAAGCTTCATATGTCTTAGAAAACGGCCGGGCTCTTCGTTAATACCCTTTATTAGCCGTGTCATTTCAACTGCCATGCTGTCGATATTATTGTATAAAGAAGGATCATTGACCATTTTTCCAAAAGTGCCATCTCCCTGATTTACTTTTTCAAGAATTTCGTTTAAACTTGTTAACGATTTATCCAGGTTTTTTCTTGTCTCTTCAAGTTCCCTGACATTTTTTTCCAGATGATAAAATAAACTGTCAACTTTTACCCGGTTATCTGAAGCAAGCGTATCAATATGCTGCATGGTTCTGCTTGCCGCTGCGATAGCTGCATCAATATCCTGCTTCTTATCCTGCAGAATTTCTGAAAGGGTATGGGTTGCCCTGGCTGCATTGTTGAATGTTTCATTCAGTGATATCCGGGTTTGATCATCAATGGTTTCATTTAACTGGTTAAGAAATTTATTTAATTCAGTAAAAGTGGCTGACAAATCCTGCCCGAGTTCTTCACCCTTTTCAGCAAAAACTTCTACAATACTGTCTACGTAAACACCTTCAATTTCATCACCCGATTCCACGAATACCCGGGAATCCCCCTTTCTTAATACAATTGATTTACCTTCAATAAGGCTTAAAGATGTTATATAAGCAACACTGTTATCCGGAATATCTGTTACTCTTTCTATTCTCATAACAACACGAACACTGTCTGTTGGCAATAACTCCATACTTTTCACAGACCCGATTTTAACTCCATTTAGATAAATGATGCTGCCTTCAGTAAGCCCATCTACCCGGTGGAATTTTGCTTCAATTTCCTGAGCCTGGGCAAAAATCGGAACGTCACGCATAAAACGAAACCCTACCAGGGTTATAATAATTGCTATAAGAACCGTTAACCCTATTTTAACTTCGTTACTGATTTTCAAAATATTGTATCTTTAATTTTATAATTGATATTCACTTGCTTTAACAAAACTATTTAATTCCTGATGGCCTGAATATTTCATCTCATTTGTGGGCCCAAACCAACTTAATTTCTGTTGATCAATAAAAGCAACTTTATCTGATATTTTCAGGACACTATGCATATCATGAGTTACCACTATTGAAGTGATACGCAATTTCTCAGCCATTTGAATGATCAAACTGTTGATTTCTTCTGCCGTTTGTGGATCAAGGCCCGATGTCGGTTCATCATACATCAAATACTCCGGTTTCAATATAATTGCCCTTGCAATACCTACCCTTTTTTTCATACCACCTGAAAGTTCTGATGTCTCTTTATCACCTACACCTTCCAGCCGAACCAATTCCAGTACTTCTTCAACATTGTCGCGAATTTCCCCTTCACTTTGATTTGTAAAATAACGCAAAGGAAATGCAATATTCTCAAACGTATTAATAGAATCAAAAAGTGCTGAACCCTGGAATAAAATTCCAAACTTCTGGCGGAGCTTTCGCTGTTGTATATATGGCAACTCATGTACATTTCTTCCGTCAATGAGCACCTCACCTTCATCAGGACAAAGCAGCGCATTGATATGCTTAATCAATACAGATTTGCCACTACCCGATTTTCCAATAATAGCAACTGTTTCACTATCATTAATGTTGAAAGTTACATTTTGCCACACAAGCAGATCTCCAAAACTTTTTTTCAGATTTTTTATTTCAATCATATCTCTAAAGTAAAAGTGCCGCCAGAACAAAATCTGCAATTAATATATAGATACAGCTCAATACCGTTGCATTGGTTGTTGCCGTTCCGACTCCTTCGGCCCCGCCGCTTGCATAAAAACCCTTATAACATGCTATCGAAGTAATTATAAATCCAAAAACAAATGATTTTACAAATCCAAATAATACGTTCCAGGGTTGAAAAAACATTCTGGCACCCTTCATAAATTCTGAAACAGGAACTTCACCGGATATTACACCAGAAAGAATACCGCCTCCTATTCCAAACACACATGCAACTACATAAAGTACCTGAAACATTAACAGGCCAGCCAGAACCCTGGGGACAACAAGAAAGCTAATTGAATTAAAACCCATTGACTCAAGAGCATCAATTTGTTCCGTAACTCTCATTGTTCCCAATTCGGTAGCAATCCGTGCCCCGACCTTACCAGCAAGCACCAGGCTTGAAATAACCGCTGCAAGCTCAATTAAAATAGATTCGGATACTATTGCACCTATTGTTGATTTAGGAATAAAAGCAGATTGTAACTGGTACGATGTCTGTAACGTCATAACCGCGCCTGTGAATATACCGGTCAATATAATAATCGGTATTGAATCGTATCCAACTTTTATCAGCTCGTGTAACAGATTCTTTCTATAGGCACGAATTTCAGTTATAGAGCGGATCGCCTGGTAAAGTAAAGAAATATACTTTCCAAACTCGACTATTGCTTGCATCCGCCGATATTGTTTATGTGAAACATTCTTTATTTTTGGATTTTTAGAACATACAATTTAATTATATTAGCAGAGACTTGTAAATTAGTGTCGTAAAATTCTTTTCCTTTTGTTAAAAAGAGCTTTTTTTATAATCTGCTGCTTGTATTTCTTAACCACAGAAGTATTTGCACAGCAAAGCAGCCAGGTTTTCAGATTTCTGGATTTAAATCAACATGCAAAAGCTGCCGCCCTGGGGGGAAACCATCCCGCTATTGAATCAGCAGATTTCTCTCTCTTTACGCTGAATCCGGCATTTTTGAGTACGTCACAAGATTTTAATTTGCAGGCTTCCTATATCAACCATATCAGCGATATTAATTTTGGCTCCGTTTCTTATCACAATTCTTTTGACGGGATCGGGGCATTCGGCATTTCATTACATGTTTTGAACTATGGAGATCTGACGCGTTTTGATGAGTTTGGAAATGATCTTGGCGATTTTTCTGCAAATGATCTCTCCCTTACAATTGGCTGGGGAATTGAATTCCGGGAAGGATGGCACGCCGGTGCTGCTTTAACAGGTATTTACTCTTCACTTGAGAGCTTTAGCTCATCGGCTTTAACTGCCAGTGCCGGTATTTTTTACAATAGCCCGGAAAAAAGAACCCAATTGGGTGCTACACTTCGCCATGCCGGATTTCAGATTTCAACTTTTAACGGACGCCAGGAGCCTCTGCCTTTTGATATAAGTATTGGAATAGCCCACAAGCTTGAAACGCTTCCGTTCCGACTTTATGCAACGACTCATAATTTACATGATTGGAATTTAAGGACAGCTAACGATGAAGAGAGCCCAACAGCTGTCGATCAGATATTCAGGCATATGGTTTTTGGTACGGAAATTTTGTTCAGCAACAGTGTTATTTTTCGGCTGGGATATGATCAGTTACTTCATGAACAAACAAAAACCGGCAAAAGGATTGATGGCGCAGGTTTAAGTATGGGATTTGGTATCAAGCTTAAAACTACAGAAATTGATTTTGCCAGAACATCTTTTAGTGATATTGGTAATCTTATACAACTTAGTTTAAAACTATCTATATAAAATATGATCAGATATTTTACAGCCGGTGAATCTCATGGTCCTGAATTGACAGGAATTGTTGAAGGATTGCCTGCAGGTTTAACCCTAACTGAAGATAGCATTGCCCATCATCTTGTCCGGCGGCAACAGGGATATGGCCGTGGCGGCAGAATGGCTTTTGAGAAGGACTATGCTGAAATCACTTCAGGTGTTCGTTTTGGTGAAACTATGGGATCGCCCGTAGCTCTCAGAATGATAAACCGTGCTTTTAAAAAAGATGCCAGCAACTGGCCTGTTGTAATGTCAAAAGAAGGGAAAAGAGGAGATATTGAACCTGTTACCCTTGCGCGCCCGGGGCATGCAGACCTTGTCGGAAATCAAAAATATCAGTTTGGTGACATCCGGCCGGTAATTGAACGATCCAGTGCGCGTGAAACAGCAATGAGGGTTGCATGCTGCACAATTGCACGATTATTTCTAAGAGAAATCGAAATCGAAATCGGTGCTCACGTAATACAAATTGGTTCTGTCGGATATAAATCTTGGGCTGATGTGCGGTCAATTGCTGATCCTCTTGTTGAGAAAGGAGCCGAAAACGTATACAAACAGGCGGATAAATCTGATGTTCGCTGCCTTGACGAAACCCTGAGTGACCGTATGCGCGAGGTAATCAAAGCCAGACGAAAAGAAGGATCCTCTCTCGGTGGTGTCTATGAAATAATCGTAACCGGGCTTCCGGCAGGCCTCGGGAGTTATGTACACTGGGACAGGAAAATTGACGGGCAACTTGCCCAGGCAATTATGAGTACACAGGCAATGAAAGGTGTTGAAATCGGCCTGGGTTTTGAAGCCGGAAAACGGGCTGGCCATGAAGTACACGATGAAATCATTTACAGAGATCATTCCTTCAAGCGAAAAACAAATCGCGCCGGTGGCACTGAGGGAGGCATGACTACAGGTATGCCCCTGATAATCAGAGGGGTCATGAAACCAATTCCAACAATGATCAAGCCTTTGAAAACGGTTGATATGATTACACTCGAAGAAACGGACACACGTTATGAACGATCGGATGTATGTGCCCTGCCCAGAGCCGTTGTTGTAGCTGAAAGCGTTATAGCACCTGTTCTTGCCAATGCACTGTTGGAAAAATATGGCGGAGACTCAATGAATGAAATTTTGACCCGTTTCAATAACAAGTCCAAATTATGAGTAGTAATAATCAACAATCCCTTTCCAGAATTAAAAAGCTTGCTGCTTTTCTGAAAAAAAATCCAAATGATTCTTTTTCAAAATTTGCGTTGGCTTTGGAACTACTTAAAAGGGATGAAGTTGAAAAAGCATTAATGTTTTTTGAATCGGTTTATAATCAAAACCCGGAGTATCTTGGAGTTTATTATCATTTGGGTAAATTATATGAAAGGTTTGGCCGTTTCACAGATGCAGAGAAGATGTATATTGAAGGTATTCACTTATCAGAACAGAAAGGTGATCATCATAATAAATCAGAACTACAGGAGGCCCTTATAAATTTAAATAATTCCGGGAATGAGAATAATGGATAGTCAATTAACGCATTCAATTTTATTAGTTTTAGTAATTTCGATTTTGTTTGCCGATGTAAGTTTGGCTCAGAACTCAGGAGAACATACAGTTAAACAGGGTGAAACACTCTACAGTATTGCGAGACAATACGATATAACTGTTAGTGATCTGAGGGAATGGAATGATCTTGGGGATAATCCCACACTTTCGATCGGACAAATTTTGCGGCTGGTACCGCCTGTTACAAAAGATGCTGTAAAACATATTGTTCAGCAAGGTGAAACGCTGTTTGCCATATCAAGAAAATATGATGTAACGATAGCGGAAATACAACAATGGAATAATATTCAGTCTCCGGAGCTTTCTATTGGAATGGAACTCATGCTCTATCCGGGCGACTCTTCTGCGGAAGCCGCTTTACCAACGGAAAATCGTAATCTAATCGATGCAGAAAGAACATCTCTTCTCGATGATGCTTCAACCAGAAGTACGGGTTATTATATAGTGAGAAGTGGTGATTCCCTTTCAAAGATTGCCAGAGAACACAATATGACAGTTGATGAATTGAAACGCCTTAATAATTTACAGAATGACTTAATCAGAGTCGGGCAGCAGTTAACTGTCCGGGAATCCATATCTGCTCCTTCTGTTGCCGATGCCGGCGACAATCTGGAATCATCACCACAGGGAAAATTTGTAAACTATACGGTATCGTCAGGTGAAACGCTTAGCGATATTTTAACCAATTTTGAAATGACAAAAGAAGAGCTTGCTGCTCTAAACCCCGGAGCTGAAATCAGCGAAATAAACCGGGGGCAACGATTAACCGTTCTTCTCCCTCCTGTCAGGTATTTTGCAAATCCTTATAAAAAAAGAAGCGGCCAGCAAAATCTTGGGATGATTAACGCCCTGAAATATCCGGAAAACAATTTTGCAGGAACCACTACAAGCGGTGAATTATATAATCCGGAACAACTGACTGCTGCTCATTCGAATATGGCTCTTGGAACAGTCGTTTATGTTGAAAATCCTGAAAATAAAAGAGGGGTCTTTGTTAAAATTAATGACAGGTTTTCAGGTGATGGTATTAAATTATCGGAAAAAGCATTTGATATGCTCAAATTTTCTAAAACGGACACTCCTGTAGTCAGCATTTATCAGGATTAATAAATGACGGCGGCAACCGATATTTCCGGCCGGCCTTATTTTAGAGAGACCAGTAGTCTTTTATACAGTTATTTGATCTGTCTGCCTCTTCTGCTGCTCTACGAATTTCTGATATTGTTCTCACAACCAGACCAGGATTTTATTGTCAGAATATCTGTAGATGCCTGGTTTAAATCGGTCTTTACATATTTCGGTTTAAACGCACTCTCTTTTACTTTTATAATTGCTGCTATAGCCGGTCTTGTCATTTTATATCGTAACAAACAACCGATACGTACTATCAGGAAGAAATATTTTGCTTACATGATACTGGAGGCGTTGATTTATGCCGTTCTGATTGCCATTATCATATCCAATTTTTTACATTCCTTATTAAATCTATACGGATCTGCCTCCCTTGCACAAATGTCGAAATTACAGCTTTTTGCCTTGTCACTTGGTGCCGGATTGTATGAAGAGTTATTCTTCAGAGTCATTTTAATTAGCATTCTGGTATATATTCTGAATAAAGTATTCAGAAAAAAACAGATGGCTTATTTTATTTCTGCAATAATAGCGGCACTCTTGTTCAGCCTTGTTCATTATACAGGTGAATTTGGAGATACCTTTGCAATAGGATCATTTCTGTTTCGTTTTCTTTTCGGATTGGCACTAAATGCAATCTTTATTTTGAGGGGATTTGGAATGGCTGCATGGACACATGCCCTTTATGATTTACTGGTCATATTTGGAAGCTCATGAGTCTGATTCAGGAGCTGTTAAATTTTAATTAACAGTACATTCAACACAATCAATTAGATAGATTCGTTACATATCATTACCTTTCACATGAGACTAAATGTAATAGCTGATCAATATTATTATTTATTTAAATACTGATATTAGCATCGCTAAATCCATTTTAAAATCGGAGTCGGAATTAAATTCACCGGGAATTGATTGATACAAAGATAATTTAACCAAACATAACTGTTCTGATTACAAAGGGATGGCCGAACTGACCCAAAAAGAAATTAAAAAACAGAAGGATTTTAATGATGAAATTCTTCCGCATCTGGATGCATTGTATAATTTTGGTCTCCGGCTTACAACCGATCCAAATGATGCAGAAGATCTGGTTCAGGATACAATCGTCAAAGCTTTCAGATTCTTCAACAGCTATGAAAAAGGAACGAATGCAAAAGCATGGTTATTCCGGATATTGAAAAATTCTTACATCAACAGCTATCGGAAAAAATCCAATAAACCGCAGGAGATCGACTACGACGAAGTAGCAACATTCTATGAAACAATCAGGGCTGAGCGAACTGAAACATCAGATCTTGAAGATCAAATGTTTCGGGAGTTAATTGATGATGATCTTACCAGGGCTCTTGAAGAAATTCCTGAGGATTTCAGAACGGTAGTACTATTGTGCGATGTTGAAGATTTTACCTATGAGGAAATAGCCAATATGCTGGATGTGCCAATTGGAACGATCCGGTCCAGGTTGCACCGCGGGCGAAATCTTCTTAAGGCACAGTTAATGGATTATGCAAAGAAAAGGGGTTTTGCTGCTGATTAGATTCAGAACTCCTGACTTAACTCAACTTCCGCAAAATCTTAAAAA
>JBHJOO010000475.1:0-3800 GCA_050329675.1 Balneolaceae bacterium | reverse complement strand
TAACACTGTTAGCAGCAAGTCATCCCCCTACCCCCTTCAAAGGGGGAATTTTTTTGTCGTTACTAAAATTTCTATTTAATCATTTTTACTATACTTATTTACTGGTAATAACACTAGTGTTAAGTCAGATATGAAATGTCGGTCGAAACCTGTCAGCACCCACCGGATCTGACAGCGTTGGGGTTTGTGAGAAAACGCCCTGTGTTCACCTTTTTCCCAAAGTTACTGATGCTGACATCCCGACCGCTGTCGGGACGGCAAAAGCCCCGGGGAATCGGGACCAGAAAAACACTGGCACCGGGAATGCTGTCAGGCCTTTACACAACTGACAGGCACGGGTTGACACGGCACTCAATGGCCTGTTACCAATCCTGATTCACAAGATCAAGAGGCAGCCCGGCGCCGGTGTGATCATCTTCGTAAGGCACCGTTCTGGTAGCAAAGTTGATGCGGTCGCTCCGGTAAACATCTTCAGAATATTGAAAATAATCTCCGGATTTTGTCTGAATCAATCGTTTGATTAATAACAAGGGGGTTCCTAAAGATACATTTAGCATTTTATGCTCAGATTCTCCGGCACTGATTGCTTCAATGCGTTGTGTGGCCTCCCCAAGTCTTGTTGAAGTTTTCTGATAAAGGAGGCTGAAAATGGAATTCTGTTCAAGATCACTGGAATATATCGGTTTAAATAATCTGTAATTAAAATAAGAGCGCTCAACGATAAGCGGCTGTCCGTCACCATATCGTATTCGAACCAAACGGACAAGCTGATCCTGATCACCAAGATGCATCAGTTTTTTTAAATAACCGGACGGATTGATAACCTCTTTTTCAACAATTCTGGCAGCGGGCCTGATATTATGCTTTCTCATCAGTTCACTGAAACCAATCAGTTTATCCGGTTCCTGTTCAATTTTTTTATAGGTGACAAAAGTTCCCTTTCCCTGCTCCCGGATTAAATATCCCTGCTGAAGCAATAATTTTACAGCCTCTCTGACCGTCCCCCGGCTGACATCAAATTGCCTGACGAGTTCCGTATCACTTGGAAACCGGTCATTTTCATCGAACGTACCTTCCCTGATCTGCTTCAGCAGCTTTTCATATATCTGATAATATTTTGGAATGGGTTGTTTGTAGGTATTCATAATGTTAAATATAATAGCTGATCAATTTATAATTTAACCCACAATAAATCCTGTAGGATCAAATATCAAAAATTACCGATTCCAAAACCATATAGTCCAAGTTCCCGTCTGTTTTGGCGTAAGAAATTCCGGATTTGATTGATGTCTACAGAATGAGAGAGCCCGTAATTTATGCGGTTTTTTCGTTCTATATAAATTGCCCCTGTATAGGGAATTTCCGGGTTATATTGATCATCCGTCATGAATCCCGGGGTAAGAATGTATTCTATATCCGCAGTGGTATTGGTGAGTAAACCGACCCACTCCAGTTCATTTGTCCGGTTGTTAGCTGCAAGAATAATACCACCGCTAAATCCCCTGTTGAACGAAGCATCGAGCGAAAATCCGCCACGGCTGCGTTGATCCGTCAGGCTGACTAATCCGCTGGTAATCATTTTAATTCCTTTGGGGTAACCGGCCACATAAACAAAATCAGCCCATTCAAGAAGGCTCGAATTTCCGGTCTTTATCGTACCGGCCGTCAGGCCGCTTTTTACATCAAAACGTGTAGCAAGGACAGCCAGATCCAGATTTCTGTCTGCAATGATCAGATCAAGAGGGCCAAAGGTATCCCGCTCAAATATAGAATGAGCCTCCCTTATTTTTACAGAAACGGCGTCAACCGGAGGGGTTCCAATCTGTTCCTGTGCATTTTGTGAAAAATGCCAGATCGTATCGGGATGGTTTACAATGTGTGAGGCGGTAAGCAGTGCAAGATTATTATTCGATTCCGTAAAAATAACAGCGGTTCCGGCTCTGGTTTCATTCTGTGCAGTAATATTGACAGCCAGGTCTTCAAAAAGCGTGTCCCTCAAATCGGACTGGAACAAATTCAACTCAGGATTGAATTCGTAAGTACGGTAAAAAACAGAACTTTGAATTCTTGTAACCAGATCGAAATGGTTGTTTATCCAATTGTTTAATGCCAGACCGGCAGGTTGCTTTTTGTAGTAGCCGGTCCCCAAATCGTTGTCATCCCTGAGCTGATCCGTGCCTCCACAGCTGTAGAGAAATAGGCTTAGCAAACTCAGAACAATCAAACGTGAACATTTCATACACATATAAACCGAATTTTCTGTAACTCCATTATATATGAAATATAAAAAATATCACAGGGAACTTGTTCAAATTATTTTTACGGGTGCTGTTAATGTAATAACCACCATCTTAGAGTATGAGTTCACTGGGCCGGAAAGATTCGCCCCTGCACAGAATTATCTAAAACCGGCAAATTCCATCAATCGCTTATCTTGCGGTAAATTTGTATATTGAGGCACTTCAAATATGGAAAAATACGTTAAAAAATATCACCTCAAAGACCCACAGCAGTACGAAGACGAAAGGGAGTACTGGCGAAATAAAACGCCGGAAGAGAGGCTGATGGCGCTGGAGGCAATCCGGGAAACATGGCATAAATTAAATCCTGAAAAAGATGAATCCAAGCAAGGATTTCGAAGAGTTCTTCGAATTATTAAACCGGAATAAAGTCAGATATCTTCTTATAGGTGCCTATGCATATGCCATTTATGCTGAACCTCGCTACACAAAGGATATTGACATTTTTTATGAAAGAGAACCGGGTAATGCAAATAAATTGTTTAAGACTATAAGTGATTTTGGATTTGGGTCATTGGATATTCAAACAGAGGACTTTTTAAAAGAAGGACTGGTTATTCAATTAGGTATGCCACCGTACAGGATTGACCTTTTAAATCAGATAGAGGGAGTATCGTTTGAACAGGCGTGGAAAAACAGAGAGTCAGCAAAATACGGTGAGCAAGAAATTGGGGTTATCGGAAAGCAGGACTTAATCATAAATAAAAGTTCAACGGGAAGGGAGCAGGATAAGCTGGACGCCAGGAATTTAAAGAAGACTGGTAAGTGAAGGTATATTGTCTTAAATAATTAGTATGGCAAAATTAAATTTCTTATAAGAAAGTTTAATTAGTTAATTGTAAAGTGTATAATTTATATTAGAATGTTAGGATTCATAATAACTGCATCATTGTCGCTTATAGCACTTATTTTCGGCGTTTTATCCGCCACTTGGCGTAGAGCGTGTGTTTATATAACACGAGAAGCAAAACCTGCATACGTTTTGGAAAAATTTGGGGCTGGAAAAACTGCAGAATTAATTCATAACCCACGTTTATCTAAAACAGATTTAGATATATTTACACCAAGTTGGGTAAAATTCCGAATTAAAATTACTCTCTTATTTCTTTTATTAGCGACTATTTCTGCTATTATTTCATTCAATTTATGGGTTGGTCTATTAATAGCCGTTTTAATATATATTTTAATAGAATTATTAAGTTTTGTTTTTCCAAAAATGAATAACCCATACTATTTATTTCAAATTCTTGATACAATTAATATGAAATTAGATATTGCTAAAAGAATCGGGGATAATGAATTAAAGGAAGAAATGGAGTACAGACTGAACGCCTTGGAAATAGCATTTAGTGAATATTTTGAACTGTATTATGAAAAGTACGATAAAAAAGAGTCACCATGAAAAAAAGGAAGTATTTAAAATATTTATATTGATATAAGCTTTATATAATAAGATTTGAAACTCATTATATATTTATAAAATAGAATAAACATAAATTA
>JBHJOO010000601.1:0-5248 GCA_050329675.1 Balneolaceae bacterium | reverse complement strand
ATGTATTGATGCCTGCCCTACTGATGCAATCTACGAACCCTGGCGCATTGACAGTAATCGCTGTATCAGTTATCTGACGATTGAGTTAAAAGAATCCATAAGTAAAAAGTACCATCGTGATCTAAACGAGTGGGTTTTTGGATGTGATATCTGCCAGGATGTATGCCCCTGGAATTTTAATGCGGTGAAAGGGCATATCGAAGATCTGAAGCCGCGCCCCCCTGCCCTTTCCGGATCAATCAGCAAATGGTATGGTATGAGCAAAAAAGAATTTGACAGGGAATTTCAAGGCACCGCCGTAAGGCGGGCAGGATACGAACATTTTATTGAGTGTGCGAAAATCGTGGCAGAAAATTTAGCTTAGTTCCAGCTACTTTTCCTGCGATGGTATCTTTAACAGAGTACCTGGTTGGATTATTTCATCGAGTTCTACCTGATTCAAAATGGCAATATCCAAAGGTTCATGATTCATTGGAATGGGATCTGGCAGAAAACTATTGAAAGGTGCCCTTCGATCGGCCTCCACTATTTTTATTCGAACAGGTTCAATATTTAATATCCTTTCATCCGTGAGCCTGTCAAAACGGCCGGTAGTTCTTGTAAATACAGATTTATAGTTTTCATAGGCAGACTGTGATGTAAAATTAACAAACCTGTATATATTATCCTGGTATTCTACGGCGTATATGTAAACTCCAAGCTGGTTCCCTTGTGAAGTTGCTGTGGCATCAGCCTCGTATGCATTCCACTCACCACTGCTTAAAGCTGCCCCTTCCTGAACGACATTAACGCCATCCTGGGCAAGAAAACTTCGAACCGATGCCTGTGCATTTGCTGCCTCTGAATCAAGCCGAAGCAATATAATTGCGTCTTCTGCCGGGCTTATAATTACAACCTGTGTTGGTTGATTAATTAACTGCCATCCACCTGGTACAGGGAATTGAAATTCAAGGTCGGGATGTACAAACATATCATTTTCAACAAATCCTTCTCTGGGATTCTCCCCAAAAATGAATCCATCAATCAAATTCATATATTCCACATCATTGATAATATGTTGCTCAAAACCTCTTTCTTCCCATTCTTTTGCCATACGTGGTATATTTCTTTCTCTCTCGCCCGGATCCGGATGTGTAGAAAGATGAGAAGGAATGGACTGGCCTGCTTTTTCGGAAATTCTTTTCAAACTTGTAAAAAATTTGGATCCTTCAGATGCAGCATATCCCACCCTTGCAGAATATTCTACACCAAGTCTGTCGGATTCTCTCTCATGATCCCGGCTGTAGCTGAGCAACAGCAATTGAGCTGCCGTTCCGCTTAAATCCATGAGGGTCTGTCCTGGCAAACCTAAAAGCTCCTGGCCAAGAATTGAACCGCCTATTACAGCTATCTGGCTTATGGTTTGTGTTAATGCTCTTTGTGAAGCATGACGTGCAGCCACATGTCCGATTTCATGTCCAACAACAACAGCAAGCTGAGCCTCATTATTCAAATGTACCATCAATCCGCTTGTTACATATACATATCCTCCGGGCAATGCAAAAGCATTTACAACCGGACTATTTAAAACGCGGAATGTAAAGGGAGTGTTTTTAAATTGAGGATCTGTATCTTCACGCCTCATATGGCTAACGGCCAGTAATTCTTCACCAAGTTCCGTAATGTATTCCTGAATTTCCTCATCCGGATAGATACCGAAATGTGCACTGATTTCACGATCGGCTTCTGTACCAATCTGCACTTCTCGGTCCCATGAATATGCAAATGCTCTTTTATTACCAGATACCGGATTTCTTTGCACAACACAGGCTGTTACAAAAAACAGAGTCAGTATGACATACAAGAAATTTCTGGAATGGGCTGCTGCAGAGGGTCGTAAATTCATAGAAAAAAATTTAATTGTTGACTATTAAATTCAAAATAAATTCAAAAATAATGTCATATAAATGGTTCACCATAGCTAACGTCTTAATTCCATTTTACAATATGTGAAATTAAGATGCATCAAAATTACCAACAATATTTACTTCAGGGACAAGTTTTATCCCGAATTGATTTTTTACTGAAGTTCTTATTTTCATAGCAAAATCATAAATTTCTTTACCAGACGCATTACCGTGATTTACAATTACAAGCGCCTGATTTTCATATGTTCCAACGTTCCCTATCTGTTTGCCTTTCCAGCCTGTTTTTTCAATCAGCCATCCGGCCGGAACTTTAACTTTATTTTTTCCTGCATCAAAAAACGGCATATCGGGATTCCTATCATAAAGTTTTTCAAACTCTTGCAGGGTTAGAACCGGGTTTTTAAAAAAACTTCCGGCATTTCCTATGTCTGCCGGATTCGGAAGTTTTGATTCCCGGATTTTGACTACTGCATTGAAAATATCTGAAATTCCTGGTTTGGTAATATTATTTTGTTCCAGGTAATTTTTTAATGAATAATAACCGGTCACAATTCGATGTTTTCTTTTGGTTAACCGAAGAGCTAAATGTGTTATGACAAATTTATTTTTTAATTCTCTTTTAAATATGCTCTCACGATAAGCGAAATCACACTCATCTTTATGAAAAGTTCTGAATTCGCCCTTCTCAAGATCAAATGCCTCAAGATGATCAAATATCTCCTCAAGTTCCACACCATAAGCACCAATATTCTGCACCGGTGCAGCACCGGTGGTACCCGGAATAAGAGCAAGATTTTCAGTACCTCCGAAATTATTTTTTACACACCAGGAAACAAAGTTGTGCCAGTTTTCACCGCCTCCTGAACGAATTAAAACTTGATCTTCAGTTTCTTCAAGAATTTTAAATCCTTTTATTTCAATTTTGAGAAGCAATAATTCTACGAAATCCGCGAAAAGTACATTACTGCCATCTCCAAGAATAAAAATACCGGACTCAGATATTCTTTTGCTATTGAATAATTTTTGTAAATCTTTTTTTTCTGCAATCTTTATCAGATACCGGGCTACAGATGTTACACCAAGAGTATTCATGTTACTGATATCCACATATTCGTGGATTTCGATCTCATCCGGATATTGCAGAAAATGATCCGACATTTTATCCTGGTTCCGGTTTTTTATCTTCAATTTTTTCTGATGGTTTTATTTTCTGCACCCGTAATTTCTTAACCCGGTTATTTTCAACATTGTGGACTGTGAGTTCAAGGCCTTTATACGTTAAACGCTCTCCCACATTTGGCAATCTCTCTGTCAAGTGATATACCAGGCCCCCAAGAGTTTCAAATTCATCATCCGGAGTAGTTATATTTGTACCTAATATATCATCAAGATCATCAAGATCAATTTTTGCATCAAATACATATACACCGCTTTTAAATCGTGTGTATAATTTTTCTTCTGATTCATCATATTCATCACTGATATCTCCGACGATCTCTTCAAGAATATCATCAAGTGTAACTAACCCTTCCGTGCCGCCATATTCATCTACTACGATGGCAATGTGTGTTTTTTCATGCTGGAAATCCCTGAGCAGGTCATCCAGTTTTTTAGTTGACGGTATAAAAAGTGCTTTCCTTGCAATGGTTTGCCAATTGACGGATGTTTTATCAAGATCTGAATTAATATAGGGTAAAACATCTTTGGCATAAATCACACCACGTATATTATCAAGATCATTCTCATAAAGAGGCATTCTTGATATTTGTTTTTTCCGGATCAGTGTAATTACTTCACTTAGTGTTGAATCAATGGAAACAGCAACAATATTAACTCTGGAAGTCATGATTTCACGCACACTGATATTGCCAAATTCGATAACATTTTCAATTATTTCTCTCTCGTCTCCCCGAATTGAACCTTGCTTTTCACTGACCTCAGCCATGGTTTTCAGATCCTGAGCCGTCATTCTGCTGGATTGTTTCGGCAGCCAGCGTTCAAGACTCATCGTGCTTTCAGCTATAAATTTGCTAAGCGGTGTTAATAGTAAAAAATTCAAGTAGATAAACCCTGATAATTTACGGGAGATTTTAATCGGATTATTTATCGCAATTACCTTGGGTGTGATTTCACTCAATATCAGAATCATGAATGTGAGTACAATTATTTCAATGGTATAAACCACGACTTCAGAATAACCGTAGGCAGCTGCAATTTTACCTGTAATTACAGCCGCTAACACAGAGCTGATTACATTTGCAAAGGTGTTGCCAATGAGAATAGTAGCAAGCAACCGTATTGGTTTATCCATCATTTTTACTATTCTTGCGTCAGGGCGGGCAAATGCTTTTTCTTTCTGGAGTTTATCCAATTGGTTAGTAAGTGAGAAAAAAGCGACTTCAGACCCGGAATAGACAGCACTGAAAATGAGTCCGAGAATCATTACCAAAATTTCAATGGATAGAGTTGCCGGATCAATGGGTTCAAAATACTCCATTGATATCAGAAAAAAGTGAAATAGTAAGGTAAAAGGGTGTTCCGGAGGTTGGTCTAATGTATCCAACTATAAAGTATTCGTTAAAATAGAAGCTTGAAAAGAATATATAAAAGCTGCAATTAAATTAAGATCAACGGTGCAAAATACAAAGAAAAAAGTAATCAGGCGAAATTCATTATAAAAACAGACATCCGGGATATATTGTAACCCGGATGTCGTGTAATTCTTACCTAAAATGGAAGATCATCATCCATTTCTTCAAGTGATTCATCCAGTTCAACCGTACTGGCAAGACTTTGATTTTGCTGATTATCATCTGAACCACCACTGCCCCGGGAGTCCAGCATTAGCATCGTAAGTGCTTTGATCTCAGTAGTGTAACGTTTTTGGCCATTTTTATCTTCCCATTCACTTGTTTGAATGGGTCCTTCAAAATAGACCAAAGAACCTTTTTTGAGATATTGCTGGCAAATTTCAGCAGTACTGCCCCATGCTACCACACGATGCCATTCTGTTCTTTCCTGCAGTTCTCCGTTTCGATCTTTAAAGCGCTCACTGGTAGCTACGTTCATGTTTGCTACGGCTGTGTTCGATTGTGTGTAACGAACCTCCGGGTCTGCTCCTAATCTTCCGATTATCATTGCTTTATTAAGTGAACTCATAACTCTGACTTTAGTTTAGTGTTAATAGTGTATTTAGTATGAACAAAAAAGTACGATTCCTTACAGTTTATCTTAAAATTTTTTCCAATTCCAAAGATGCATCACTTCCTTTATCTCTGTATTTAATAATAATCGGGCACGAAACCGATAAATTCTTTTCATTGGCCCATGATGTTCCAATT
>JBHJOO010000443.1:0-6067 GCA_050329675.1 Balneolaceae bacterium | reverse complement strand
GGCATCTCATCAACAAACCAGCCTTTTACTGTAGAATTAAAATCCGCTTTGGAAGCATAAGGATCCATTATTGTATTGGTTCTGAAATTTGTATTTCCATGAACTTCCTGATTATGAACCCAATCACTTGTTGGCATATCTTTTACAAACCAGTGATGTGTCCCAACATGATTATGAATCTTGTCCATGATTACTTTCATACCCAAATCATGAGATTTTTCTATCATCTCCACAAAATCTTCATTGGAACCGAAACGCCGGTCAACCTTGTACATATCGGTAGCCGCATACCCATGGTAAAACCCTACATTTCTGGAATAGTCATACGGCATATCATTTTCAAAAATCGGATTGAGCCAGATAGCTGTCATACCCAAATCACGAATATATTCAAGATTATCAGAAATACCTTTGATGTCACCACCCTTTCTCGCAAAAGGTTCATCCATATCCACTCCTTCAATCATACCCGGTATTTCATCATTTGAAGGATCACCATTCGCAAACCGGTCGGGCATCAATAAATAGATAACATCACTGCTGTCAAATCCAAGATGACGGTTTTCCGATCCCTTCCTCTCTTTTAATTCATAATCAACAGTCAGCGATCGATTGCCTCTCCTGAAATTTAAAGGAATTGTTCCGGGAACAGCACTTTCACTTATATCCAGGTAAACAAAAAGATAATTTGGATTTTCAGTTGTAACAGCTTTCAATAATCTCACTCCCGGATAATTGACACTCACTCTTGCATCACCAATATTCTCGCCATAAACAAGTATCTGCAATTCCGGGCTTATAAACCCGGTCCACCAGAATTCAGGTTCTATTCGATCTATATTGATTCTTTGTGCAAAAAGTGATGAACTGAATAAAATGATTAATAAAAATGTGAGGCTATTTCTTTTATGCATTTTTTTAGTCAGGATATAAATTTTAATTTTGTTGATATCTCTAAATATAGTTTAATTCCGAAAAATTTCCCTGTCCGGGCAACAGGTTCATGAAAAAATCCGGGTGATCTTGTGAATTTGAAATTAAAAATTAAGTATTTTTTTGAATGATTATGACGTCTGGCCCTTCAAAATCAAGAGAAGCATGCCATCGTTCAGCAATCCAGAGAAACGTCTCTTTTGAATAAAATGCTATATGGGTATCGTCGTTTTTATAATGCCAGTTTTCAAATGCATTCTTGTCTGTTGCAAGTTTGGTCATAATTCCCAGCCAGCCCCCGGGTTTCAGGCAATCCCATAATCGGTCGAGCTCAAATAATGGATTAAACAGGTGTTCGATAACTTCTGTTGCAGTAATAAAATCATAGGTATGATCAAACACACGCGGGTTGTTATCGTAAAATGAATCAAATAAATTAACTATGTGCCCCTGTTCTTCGAACATAACACTTAAGGTTGGGCCCGGACCGGATCCAAAATCGAGGCCAAAACTGCCCGGTTCAATTCTATCCAGCATTGGGCCTGAAATTTTGCTCAAAAATTTACGGTAACGGGGATCTGATGGATCATTTTCATGCAATTCATACCGGCTGAACTCTTCATCTCTCGAAATACGCTGTTCAGGTGGTACAAAAATCAGTTTACAATTTTCACATCGAAAATAATTGCGTTCACAAATCATGCGTGTCTCATCTTTGTGAAAATGGAATGTACGATTGCTCTTACACAAAATACATAATTGTGATTTTTTGTTATTAACCACCTGATAATGATTTATTTATAATAACAAGTTTAATCAGCTGAATGGCCTGTCTTTCCGAGGTTGATAATCTCAACGTCCTGTATTTTTCCTTTATAAATTGCAAACCGCACAACCGTTCTGTAAACCTGAAACCCCTGTTTACCCGCCGCACCGGGATTCATAAAAAGCATTTTATTCAAAGCCTGATCCCGTGCAATTTTCAGAATATGTGAGTGCCCGCAAATAAAAAGATCGGGAGGATTGTTTTCTATTTCGTTGCGTATGGGTATGCAATAACGCCCGGGAACTCCGCCGATATGCGTAATCCAGACATCGACACCCTCCCTTTCAAATCGTTGATGTAAAGGATATTTTTTTCTTATGTCTTGTCCGTCAATATTTCCATAAACACCAACAACCGGAGCAATTTGTTCCAGCTGTTCAGAAATTTTAATGGTACCAAAATCACCGGCATGCCATATTTCATCCCTGTCATTGAAATATTCAAATATCTGGGGGTCTAAATAGTTGTGAGTATCGGATATAAGACCGATTTTAATCATAAGCCGGTAGTAAATGCTTTATTTCAATAATAGAAAACCTGTAAATTCTTGCAAAATAAATTTCTCACATAATTAATCCATTTTCTATTGCAGCGAAAATACAGCATTATCATTGTAACATGGAACGCACTGCATCATATAAAAACATTTTTGCCATCGGTGGTAGCCACTGATTATGTTGATTTTGAAATCATCATAGCCAATAACGCATCTACAGATGGAACAGCAGAGTGGGTTTCAAAACATTTTCCGGATATAAAAATTGTTACTTTTTCCAAAAATCACGGGTACTGCGGTGGCAATAACCGGGCCGCCGATTATGCCAAAGGCGACATCCTGGTTTTCCTAAACAATGATGTTTGGGTTGAAAAAGAATGGCTGATGCATCTTGATAAAGCATTTGATAACAAAACTGTAGCTGCTGCACAACCAAAAATGCGCTCCCATACAAAACCTGAATATTTTGAATATGCCGGTGCTGCGGGGGGCTTCCTCGACCGCCTCTGCTATCCGTTTTGCCGGGGGCGGATTTTTGATACGGTAGAAAAAGATAATGGACAGTACGATCAGCCCGGTGAAATTTTTTGGGCATCCGGGGCTGCTCTTGGAATCAGAAAAGATATCTTTGTGGAGATGGGCAAGTTTGATGAGGATTTTGAATTTCATATGGAAGAAATTGACCTCTGCTGGAGATTATGGAACAACGGGTTTAAAGTTGTTTACCGTCCGGATAGCGTTGTTTATCACCTTGGCGGCGGCTCGCTTCCTATGGGTTCTTCCAGAAAAGTGTTCTATAACTACAGAAATAACCTAATTATGATGCTTAAAAATCTTCAATCAAAAGGGCTTTTATTCAGGATTTTATTGAGATTGGAGTTGGATGGAATTGCCGGAGTCAGATCTTTATTACAATTGAAACCCGGTGAAACATGGGCAATCATACGAGCTCATTTTGCATTTTATGGAAAGCTTATAAAAACGATACATAAACGAAAGAAGCTGCAGAAACAGCGAAAAACAGAATCCGACCCGCCTGTTCTTTATACCAGGATAGTGGCCATGGAATATTTTCTGAAGAAAAAAAGAACATTTAGTGAACTATCTGATCGCTAAACTCCGCGGGTTATCAGTTGGCATATTTCACTGAAAATCAACTTTCCTGTTGAACCAAATTGATTAAGGGAACTGACCATCATATCCTCAGGTTTTAAGTACAAATTATTTATAATTGTTGTCCATGCAGTATTCCAAAAATTACGATTATATTATTGCCGGAGCCGGAGCCTCAGGATTATCGCTTCTCTGGTACCTGCTTCATTCATCCCTTCGTGAAAAAAAAATACTCGTGGTTGATGAAAACCTGTATCCTGCAAATGATAAAACCTGGTGTTTCTGGGATATGAAGAATATCCCCTTTGATACGCTGATCAGGTCGGAGTGGAAAAGATTAACTGTTATATCACCAGAGTATACATTCACCGGGGATCTGCAAGATAGCAGCTATCATGCCCTTAGCAGTTACGATTTTACCCATCATGTTTTAGATTTTGCCCGTGAATTTAATAATATTCATTTTCTTGAATCTGAAATTTTATCTTTTGATGAAACAGGCTCCGGCGCTGAACTGTTAACGAATGATGGGCGTTTCGGTGCTAACCTTATTTTTCAAAGTGTTTTTAGCCCGCCTGATATCGAATCTGCAAAATCGGATATTTCGTTAAAGCAGCACTTCAAGGGCTGGGAGATAGAAACAACCGAAAATCTCTTTGATAAACAGAAAGCCATATTGATGGATTTTGATATAGACCAGCGAAATGGCTTTTCATTTATGTATCATCTGCCATTATCAGAAAAAAGATCTTTGGTTGAATACACTCTTTTTACCAAAGAACTTTTACCGCGGGATGACTATGACCCGGTAATCATGAAATATCTGTCTGATAAATTTGGCATGGAACAATCCGATTTTACTGTACACAGAACCGAATATGGGGTTATTCCCATGGAAGACAAAAGATATCCGGTGTGGTATAACAAAAATACAATGAATATCGGAACAGTGGGCGGATGGACCAAGCCGTCAACCGGATACACCTTCACAAGGATTCAACAGCGTTGTAAAAAGATAGTTGAGGCACTTGAAAAAGGTTTACATCCCGAAATAAGAAATGGTTCAAGCTACAGATTCCGTGTTTATGATATTATGATATTGTATCTGATTAACAGCGACCCCCAAAAATCTGTACATCTTTTTCAAACCCTTTTCAAAACAAGCGGATTTGATAAGGTGCTCAAATTTCTGGATGAAAAAACATCTTTCGCCGAAGAACTTGTAATATTTTCGAAACTGCCCTATAAACCTTTTTTTGAGGCAATCTATAAAATGAAACACCGGATTTTTACCGGTGCATGAATGCATGTCCGGTAAAAATAAAATCCGGGATGATTATTCTGCACGGCTCAGGGAATTTTACAATTTATCTGTCAAATACTGCAAATGCGGTTTATGATCTTCATCAAAAATTTCGAAGGGAACTTCGTTACCTACCGATTCTTTTACTTTGCTCTCTTCAATAGTCTGCTGATACGTCTCATAACAATCCAGTGCCCGTTTAAATTTCGACATATCTTCATCATTGCAGGGTACGATACAATCAATGTCTTCATTCGGTGAAGCTTCAAGCCTGAATTTGCCATCTTTCCTGGGCTCACCCTTTCGTGTAAAGAAAGCAAGCCGCTTTGGATACGCCGATCCTTCCCCTTTCAGTTTGCAATATACACGTTTTACAACGGCATGGCTTACAAGATGGTCAAAAAATCCACTGATACCATGAACGGCATAAGTGACTAAAACATCCGGATTCAGCTTGTGAATGTGATCTTCAATTACATTTTCTATTGCTATGGGATTCATCTCTTTAAGCCTGTTATCAGGCAGGTCAAGAACAGTCATGCCTGATAATCCCAGAATCTTTTCAACACACAGCATTTCTTTAAATCTTATATCGCCCATTCTCTTTTTGTCTACACCCAATCTGAAACGCTGTTTTGTGGCTTCGCCTTTGGTGAGAGTCAGCAGATAAACTTCATGGCCCTGTCGCAGATGAGCAGATATTGCCGGTGCCGGCCCAAAGGATTCATCGTCAGGATGAGGAAAAATAAAAAGGATTTTCATAGTCTTTTAAAATTATGAACTAAACAGGAATAACTTCAGAATTTCTGACCCCGGATAATACAAGTAGTTATATGGATTGTCTCATTAAACAGAAAGTCGTTTTTGTCAGGGTTCAGTAGTCAGTGGTCAGTGGTCAGTTGTGTTGTTGTAGATGCCTAAAATAGGTTGACATAAATTTCACTTATAAACCGATTAATTATGTCAAAAAAATATCTTCGGCACCTACAAACTGACAACACACAACACACAACTAACCAGAGAAGGTTACCAGTAATTTTATTTTAATTCAAATTCAGGATTTAGCTTACCATGTACATTACTCTTGGCAGTGTATATAATTTTTCTCTTGAATTAAGGTAAGCACGCCTTTCAAAAACATTATAATCATTTTCTTCTATTTTATTAAGGATGCGGCTATAATTTTCACTGGCAAGTGCTACCGGAAGCCGGCTGTCTTTGTTCAGCATGGATATACCTTTCTCGGCATTTGAATAATAACTACGCGTTCTGTCAATTTGAAATCGAATAAACTCTTTAAAATTATCGGTTAGCTGGAAATTGAACAGATCCGTTTCAGCTATACCAAACTGTTGTAATTCCGATTGTGGTAAATAAACACGGTTTTTCCTGATAT
>JBHJOO010000013.1:0-2136 GCA_050329675.1 Balneolaceae bacterium | reverse complement strand
TAATTTCAACTGTTCCGTCACACAATTCACCGTCTTCTGTTTCACAGGTACAGTAAAATTCCGATTCGGCTTTTGAGCCCGGTGGCACTAATGTTGCCATTTGAATATAGTCGCAACAGGTTTCATACTGCTCGAATTCATCTTCAGGCATCATCATGAAAGTATCGGAAGCTGGATCGGGGAAATCGGTGAAATCGACTATTTTTAATTCTTTTTCCTTCATAACGAAAAAAAATCGGTGAGAAGTTATTATTAATTTACAAATCCATGGAATGAATATCTAATCTGTCGGATGACTTTGGGTCAGGTATTTTATAGAACACGGATGAACACAGATTGTGCAGATGTTCGCTGATAGTATGTAAAGTACTTAAGATCAGCGTCTATCCGCCTGATCAGCGTTTTTCTGCGTTCCATCGCGTTGGGCGTAAAAATAGAACACAGATGAACACGGATTGTGCAGATTCCCGCTGATAGGGGATATAGTACAATTTGCAAAAATACGTGCTATAAGTTATTATATACGTGTAGGTTAATAAAATAAAGAAGGTATGAAAAAGAAGCTTACTTTAACGATTGATGAAACAGTTACAGAGAAGGCAAAAAGACTGGCGAAACGTGAGGGTATCAGCGTTTCTGAAATGATTGAACGGTATCTGAGAGATAAGACCGCAGAGGAAAGCGGATGGAAACCCAAACCGGGATCCCGCACATCTGAATTATTGGGCAGCCTGACGCTTCCTGAAGAGTACAGGGAAAAAAACTATAAAAAAATAAAGGAGAAAGAGATTTTAAAGAAATATGGTAACTAAGGTATTGGCAGATGTGAATATTTGTCTCGATCTGCTGCTTGATCGCAAGCCTCATATCAATTTTTCAGGAAGGATATTCGAATTGGCTGAAAAGAGTGAAATCACACTTTACATTTCAGGTTTATCATTTGATACGCTTTTTTATATAATGCGGCCGGCTATTGGCGGCAAAAAAGCAATTGAAAAACTGCAATTACTATATTCATATACGGTTGTTGGAGAAATCAATGCCAGTGTTATCGAAAATGCTCTCCATTCCGGCTGGCGTGATCTTGAAGATGCTCTCCAATATTACTGTGCCCTTCAATCGGGATGTACTTATTTGGTAACACGGAACCTGCATGATTTTGCAAGTGATTCTGATAAACTGCAGGTAGTAAAACCAGAGGAGTTTATAAAGTTTTATGAAAAATCATAAAAATAGAACACAGATGAACACAGATTGTGCAGATTCCCGCTGATAGTGTATAAAGTATTTAAGATCAGCGATCATCCGCCTGATCGGTGTTTTTCTGCGTTCCATCTTATTCAAAAAAACGTCAACCCAATTCAGGCATTAACACTATTGTTCTTCATCAATTCTCGTTACCTTTTGTGCCATAAACAAACATAATAGGAGTAGTTCAAAAATATGAATATGTGGATATTTACAAATGAAATTGCACAATTCCAATTAATTGAACGATTGGCAAAACTGCTACCGGATGAGATGCAGACAGAACTAACGGAAGCCGCGATTGGCCTGGCGCTTATCTTCCTTCTGGCTGCCTTCGTACACTTTGTGATACGTGTCTGGATCATCCGCCTGCTGCACAATCTGGATGAAAAAACAGCAACAGAATGGTATGCGGTACTGTTGAAACATAAGCTGCCACAGCGTGCACTGTTTATGGTGCCCCTGATCATAATCTACAATGGCCTTGAGCTTGTACCACAGTTCCATGAAGAGTTAACAGATTTTATTATCCGGATAACAGCTGCAGCGATGATACTGGTGGGAGCCAGGGTATTCGATGCGTTTTTGTCATCGGTACACACGCTGTATCTGATGCGGCCTAAAGCCAGGCTTACCCCGATCAAAAGTTATATTCAGCTCGGAAAGGTAATCATCTATGTGCTGGCAGGGTTTTTCATCATTTCGAGCCTGGCTGATAAATCGCCATGGTTTTTTCTAAGTGGTATCGGTGCTATCATGGCTGTTATACTTCTGCTTTTCAGGGATACGCTGCTTTCGCTGGTGGCCAGTGTACAGCTTACCAATAATGATCTGATCCGGGTGGGAGACTGGATTGAAATGCCCCAATTTGATGCCAACGGCGATGTG
>JBHJOO010000214.1:0-2697 GCA_050329675.1 Balneolaceae bacterium | reverse complement strand
TATTGTAAACAGCAATGAAAGATTGCTTGTCGGTGAATCGGATTCTTACGAACCAAGAGCCC
Source organism: Balneolaceae bacterium (assembly GCA_050329675.1). Classification (GTDB taxonomy): domain Bacteria; phylum Bacteroidota; class Rhodothermia; order Balneolales; family Balneolaceae; genus CAYVBJ01. The sequence continues at coordinate 2,635 of JBHJOO010000214.1, read as the reverse complement.
GCCACTGTTACCGTCCACCGGTGGACCGGCGACGTTCCAAAAAAAATAAACCGGATGATGTTCAGGCTTCATCTTCTTCAAATAATAATAACAGGGACAACTAATGGATATTCTGCGTGGTATTGTTGGGATGACTGCTATTCTGCTAATTGTAATCAGTTTCAGCAAGAATAAAAAAGCAATTAACTGGAAACTTGTAGGCGGCGGGCTCGGCCTTCAATTTGTTTTGGCTATTTTTATTTTAAAGGGTTCCGAGTTAGCATCAATCTGGGCTCCATTAGGATGGCCGAAAGTTTTTTTTAGCTGGGTATCATCCTTTTTTGTCATTGTTTTGGATTTCACAACAGAAGGTGCCGAATTTATTTTTGGAGATTTGGCGAGAAGTCCCGGGATGGAAGACAGCCTTGGCCACTTTTTTGCATTTCAGGTTTTGCCTACCATAATCTTCTTTGCTTCCCTCACAACAATTCTTTATCACTATGGCATATTGCAGCGAGTTGTTAAATTTATGGCGATAGGAATGCAAAAATTACTTGGTACATCCGGGGCGGAATCTCTTTCAGTTATATCGAATATTTTTGTAGGGCAAACAGAGGCACCACTTGTTGTGAAGCCCTATATAAAAAATATGACTCAATCTGAATTACTTGCCGTAATGACTGGAGGTATGGCAACCATTGCCGGTGGTGTAATGGCAGCCTATGTACAAATGCTGGGTAATTCCTATTCATTGGCACAAGGTGTTGAACTGGATGTGGGGCGCCAGATGTTCGCCGAACAACTTTTGGGTGCAAGCCTGATGGCTGCGCCGGCAGCTCTTGTCATAGCCAAAATTTTATACCCTGAAACAGAAACGCCGGAAACCATGGGAGAAGACAAGGAGATTGATGTTTCCATAGAAATAAAAGATGCTAATGGCATTGATGCGGCAGCAAGTGGTGCTGCAGTCGGGATGAAACTTGCTGCCAATGTTGGTGCAATGCTTTTGGCATTTATAGCCTTGCTGGCAATGGGGAATTACTTTCTTGCTTATTTTGGCGATATAAGTGGGATCAACAGCTTAATTCCGGATTCTGATTTAACAATTGAAACTATTCTTGGATGGACACTTGCCCCGATGGCTTTTATTGTTGGTGTTCCTTGGGTTGACGCTGTTAATCTCGGTTCCCTTCTTGGAACAAAAGTGGTTCTAAACGAGTTTGTAGCTTATTTACAATTAGCGGATATGGTACAAGCCAATATGCTGACTCCAAAAACAATAACCATGGCTACATTTGCGTTATGTGGATTCGCAAATTTTTCTTCTATTGCGATTCAAATTGGCGGGATTGGTGGAATAGCGCCCAATAGAAAATCCGATCTTGCAAAATTCGGGCTGCTGGCCGTACTTGCCGGCACCCTTGCAAACCTGATGACAGCAACTATAGCAGGAATGTTATTTTAAAACTATTAATCATTATTCAAATGAAGTCAAGATTCAATAGTAACAGAAATTCAATTCTCAGCTTTCTGTTTCTTATATTTTTTACAATTTCAATACCTGATTATTCCTATGGTCAGCTCCACTCTGATGAAGATATTGTGATTGGCCAAATTGGAGAGGAGAAAATTAAGTTGAATGAACTTTTGTCTTATTATCGTAATCATTCTGCAAATAACGAAATTACACCGGAGAATCTTCGTGAATTCTTGCCCTACTATGTAGACTATCAACTGAAACTGAAAGAAGGTATAGCCAGAAATTATGACAAAGATCCTGATTTGATACATGAGCTTCAAAATTACTCTATTCAGGCCGCTTTTTCATACTGGATAGAAAACGAAGTTAAAGAACGGCTTTTTGAAGAATTCAAAGAACGTTCTCAATACGAAATTAAGTCTTTTCATTTGCTTCAACGGCTCGGAAACAATCCATCCCCTTCAGATACATTGAATGCCTATGAAAAGTTATTGGAAGCCCGGGAACAATTTTTAAAAGGAATTCCAATCGAGGAGCTTGACAGACAATACTCGACACAATTGAGTCAGCAGTCGGCCGGAGGCCAACTACCCTGGATGACAGCTGGTTCTGCCGTAAAGCCTTTTGAAGATGCTTTGTACAGTACAGCCCCCGGTGAAATTTCAGAACCGGTACGAACTCAGTTTGGTTACCATCTTGTCTATGTTCAGGAAAAGCGTTTAAAAACAAAAGACCGCAATGTCCGTCATATCTTTTTCAGAAATCCGGAGTCAGACGAACAGATAAATAAATCAACTGAAGCCTTTGAGTTGCTAAAAAATGGAGCGGATTGGGATTCGGTAACTGTTGCTTTTACTGAAGACGGAATGTCAAGAAACAGAGGCGGACAAATCGGGTGGATTGGTTATGGAATGCAATATCCGGATGAATTTGTAGATGCTGTAATGAATGTTGAACCGGAACTTGCATTCAGTGAACCGGTAATAACCAATTATGGGATTCACATATTCCGAATTGATTCTGTGAGAAATTATAAATCGGAAGAGCTAAGGAATGATGAGCTAAAAAGAACTCTGGAAAGCTTGCCACATTATAATAACAGTAAAGAGCTTGTACACAAAGAAATTGCAAAACATGGAAATGCAACCGTCAATGAGAAGAATTTAAGGAATCTGG